>DAHVRS010000302.1 GCA_027322375.1 Brachybacterium sp.
TCGCCGACGAAGCGCGGCCCGCCGAGCCGGGTGCCACCGGTCGCGAGGAGCTCAGCGGTGATGGGCGAGGGCCAGGAGCCGTACGGAAGTGAGGTCACCATGGGCCCAGGGTATGTGCCGAGGCGCGGGTGCGCGGGCCGCTCGTCACATCCGTACCAGACCTCCGCGCAGGCGGGAGTGGTCGCCCCTCACCGCCCCGTCGGCCGTACGAGCGGGAACAGGATCGTCTCGCGGAACATCGCGAAGTTGAGCGAGAGACGGCCGATCCCGTGCCCGAGCGCCTTCGAGAAGCCGCGCTCGTCACCGCCGTCGCCGCGCCAGTGGGAGGCCGCCTCCTCGAGCGCGGCCTCGTCGCCGATGTCATCGACGGCGAGCCCCGCCTCGGCTTACGCGATCCCGCCCGCCGCTCGGGCACCCATCACGGCGAGGGACAGTCCGGCGTCGCGGGCGCTGCGCCGCCAGGCCTCGATCGCACCTACGCGGCGTGGTTCCTGCTGCGAGGTCTGCCCCTCGGCCCCGGAGCCGGCGAGCGGCCGCACTGGCTGGACGGAGTCGTGGCGCTGGGCTCTCGCAGACGCCACCGACCCCCACCCCGGACCGGTCGGGTCAGGGGCGGAGGTCGGTGTCAGAGAAGGCGCTGCGCGCAGGCGCGGGCGCAGTGTCCGGCGCCACGGCGAGGCGCGGTTGCCAGCTCAGCGGCCGGCGGCCTCGAGGGCCTCGTCCTCCGCCTGGATCGCCTCGATGCCGTAGTCCTCCGGCTCGGACTCCGGGATCTCCGTGCCGGACAGGGAGGCACCGGCGGTCTCCTTGAGGAAGATCAGCGCGATCATGCCGACCACGCAGCCGATCATCACGTACACGGCCGCGAACTCGAGGAAGCCGGTGGACTCCACGACCGCCTCGTTCAGCGGTGCGGCGGTGCCGCCGAAGATCGAGGTGAACACGTTGTAGGTCACCGCGAAGCCGGCGAAGCGCACATGAGCGGGGAACATCGCCGGGAAGGTCGCGGAGATGGTGGACAGCTGCGGGATGTACAGCAGGCCGAGGACCGCGAAGCCCAGGACGGCGAGGCCGAAGCTCTGCCCCATCAGCCAGTACATCGGCAGGGCCATGACGAACAGGCCCACCATCGAGAACCACCACATCTTCTTGCGGCCCACTCGGTCCGAGAACGCGCCGCAGAAGGGGATCAGCGCCATCATCGCGATCTCGCCGATCAGGATCACCATGAGCGACTCGTTCGAGGTGAGGTGGATCTTCGTCTCGAGATAGCCCGGCATGTAGGTGAGCAGGGTGTAGTTCGCGATGTTCAACGGGATCACGAGGCCCGCCATCACGAGGATCGGCTTCCAGTACTCGACGAGCAGGGCGCGCAGGCCCCCGGTCGCGGACTCCTCCGCCTCTCCGGCGTCCTCGAGGTCCTGGAAGACCGGGGTCTCCTCGAGGCGGGAGCGCAGGTGCAGGCCGATCAGGCCCAGCGGAGCGGCGATGAAGAAGGGCAGGCGCCAGGCCCACTCCATCATCGCGGTCTCGCCCAGAGCCAGCTGCAGCACGAGCACCACCACGGTGCCCAGCGCGAAGCCGCCCAGGGTGCCGAACTCGAGGAAGCTGCCGTACAGGCCACGGCGCTTGTCCGGCGCGTACTCGGCCATGAATGTCGCGGCGCCGCCGTACTCGCCGCCGGTGGAGAAGCCCTGCACCATGCGCAGCACGGCCAGCAGGATCGGCGCGAGGATGCCCACCTGCTCATAGGTGGGCAGCACCCCGATGAGGAAGGTCGCCGCGGACATCAGGATGATCGTCAGGGCGAGGACCTGCTTGCGCCCCAGCCGGTCGCCGAGCGGGCCCCAGACGAAGCCGCCGAAGGGCCGGGCGAGGAAGGAGATCGCGAGGAACGCGTAGGTCCAGAACAGCCCCTCGGAGCCCGAGGGGAAGAAGTGAGCGGCGATGTAGGTGGCGACCACGGCGTAGGCGCCGTAGTCGTACCACTCGGTGGCGTTGCCCATCGCGGAGGCTGCGACCGCCTGCCGGATCGTCTGGCGGGGCGGGAGCTCCTCGAAGGGGGTCTCACCGGTGCTCGTGGGAGGTTCGCTCACCGAGGAGGTGGTGGGGTCAGGGAACGTCGTCACAGACAGGTCATCCGTTCGTACGCGCACGTGCCGCAGCACGCTGTGTCGGCGCTTCCCTCCGGCACGAGCCGGCCCTGGGCGGCAGGGCCGCGAGGCGGGAAGCGGCCGGTGACAGGAGGCCACCGGTCGGACGAGCGGGAGCGTCCGGCGCGAGCATTCCGCGTGACGCACCCCTCGACAAACGCGTGCACGCCATCGACCCTCCGTGCGCTTGACCAGCGCAAATTCCCCATTGTCGGACATTCCTGCTGGTGGGCACGACAAAAAATCTATGTCACACCCTCGGTCATTCGGCCCTCCGCAGAGCCCTCTGCGCAGCCCCGTGCGTCGGGTGCTGCCGCCCTCCGACGCGGGGTGCCCGCACCCTCGCACGCAGGCCCCCGTCGGCCGCTCCCGAACAGACCCGACCCGGGTCCAGGGGCTCATGAGACACTGACCGCGGAGAGCCGGGAAGTCTGGTCGGCACGGGGGTCCGCCCCCGTTCACCCGTCAGCGATGCCGAGAAGGGGCCAGTATGGTTCTCCAGTCCCCCACCCCGTACGCCGGTGTGCGGAACGCTCCCTCCTCCGCGCGGCTCCCCCGCTCCCGGGCGCGGCGCAGGAACGCGAACGCTCCGCACCTGCCCCGTCCCGAAGGCGATGTGAGAGCCGATGGACTTCCCCGCCTGGACACTCATCCCGTTCGTGCTGATGCTCCTCGGGATCGCGGTGTTCCCGCTGGTCCCGCGGATCGCGCACGTCTGGGAGCGTCCGCGCAACCAGCTGATCTACGCGCTGATCCTCGGTATGCCGGTCGCGATCGGGCTGCTGATCACCTCGCAGCCCACGCTCCTGGCCGATGCGCTCATCGAGTACGTGCAGTTCATCGTGCTGCTGCTGGCCCTGTTCACCGTCTCCGGAGCGATCGTGCTGCGCGGCGACCTCGCCGCGACGCCCCGCACGAACACGGCGTTCCTCGCGGTCGGCGGACTGCTGGCGAGCTTCATCGGCACCACGGGCGCAGCGATGCTGCTCATCCGGCCGATCCTCGCCACCAACGCGCAGCGCCGCTATCGCGCGCACACCGTCGTGTTCACGATCTTCGTGGTCGCGAACTGCGGCGGCCTGCTCACCCCGCTGGGCGACCCGCCCCTGTTCCTGGGCATGCTGCGCGGAGTGCCCTTCACCTGGACCTTCCATCTCATCCCCGAGTGGCTGTTCGTCAACGCCCTGCTGCTGCTGACCTACTGGGCGCTGGACCGTCGCTTCCACGCCCGCGAGGACGCCGCCGCACTCACCCGCGACACCACCGAGCGTCAGCCCCTGCGCCTGGGCGGCGCGGCGAACCTGGCCTGGTTCGCGCTGATCATCCTGGCCGTCGCGAAGATCCCCTCGCTGGACGCGCACGCCGTGGCGAGCGGGCACATCGAGGGACTGAACTGGGTGCCCTGGCGCGAGATCGTCATGCTGATCGCGGCGGGCGGCTCCCTGCTCACCGGCTCCAAGAAGATCCGCTGGGAGGAGAACCAGTTCGCCTGGGCACCGATCCAGGAGGTCGGGGCCCTGTTCATCGGCATCTTCGTCACGATGGTCCCTGCGCTGCAGGTGCTGCGTGCGGCCGCGCCGAGCTTCCCGCTGAACGAGATCACGCTGTTCGTCTTCACCGGCGGGCTCTCCTCCGTGCTGGACAACGCCCCCACCTACGTCACCTTCTTCGAGATGGCCACGCAGATCCCCGGCGAGCCGCGGGTCGCGAACGTGCCCGAGGCGCTGCTGGTCTCGATCTCGCTGGGCGCCGTGCTGTGCGGGGCGATGACCTACATCGGCAACGGCCCGAACTTCATGGTGAAGTCCGTGGCGGAGGACGGCGGCGTGAAGATGCCGAGCTTCGTGGGCTACATCCGCGCGGCCTTCCAGTACCTCGCCCCGATTCTGCTGGCCATGGTGCTGCTGTTCATCGCCGACCCGTGGTGGGCGAAGGCGCTGGGTGCCCTGACCGTCCTTGTGCTGCTGTGGCGCGTGCTGAGGCTGGCCACCTCGCCGCCGCCGCAGGTCCTGGGCCGCGGCACCCGCCGAACCGCCCCGGAGGCCCCCGCCGAGGATTGAGCGCCGACAGCGGGGCCGCGGCGCGCACCATCGACCCCGACCTGCAGGAGATTCGTTCATGAGCACCCCCACCGATGCCGTGCGCGAGCACGGCACCTTCCGCACCCGCCACCCCCTCGAGGAGTGGGTGACCAGGGCGATCCCCGGGGGCGCCCTGCTGCTGATCGCGACCGTGCTCGCGCTGACCCTGTCCAACTCCCCGCTCGCCGAGTCCTACTTCGCTCTGCGCGACGCGAAGGTCGGGTTCGACCTCGGCCCGCTGTCACTCGACCTCTCTATCGGGCACTGGGCCTCCGACGGGCTGCTGGCGGTGTTCTTCTTCCTCGCCGGACTCGAGCTCAAGCAGGAGTTCGTGGTCGGTGACCTGCGCTCCCCCGCCAAGGCGCTCGTCCCGATCGCCGCGGCCTTCGGCGGTGTCGCCGTCCCGGCAGTGCTGTACACGGTGGTGAATCTCGGCGGTGAGCCGGGTGCGGGCGCCGGCTGGGCGATCCCCGCCGCGACCGACATCGCCTTCGCGATCGCGATCCTGGCCCTGCTCGGCTCGAGCCTCCCGCCCGCGCTGCGCACCTTCCTGCTGACCCTCGCGATCGTGGATGACCTCATCGCGATCACGATCATCGCGGTCTTCTACACCTCCGACCTGCGGCTGGGGATTCTCGCTCTCGCGCTCGTGCCGATGGCCGCGTTCTGGTGGCTGACCAACCACCGCGAGGCCTGGTTCAAGAAGCACTACTGGACGGCGTGGGTGCTGCTGCTCCCGCTCGCGCTGCTGACCTGGACGCTGTTCCTGAACTCCGGCGTGCACGCGACGATCGCGGGCGTGGTCCTCGCCTTCCTCGTCCCCACCCGCGGGATCTCCGAGTACGGGAAGCAGCACTCCCTCTCCCACACCTTCGAGCACCGGCTGCGGCCCTTCTCGAGCGCGATCGCGGTGCCGGTCTTCGCGTTCTTCAGCGCCGGCGTCGCCGTGGGCGGGATGAGCGGGCTGGTGGAGTCCTGGCAGTCCACCGTCGCGCTCGGCATCGTGATGGGCCTGGTGGCGGGCAAGATCGTCGGCATCGTGGGCACCTCGTTCCTGCTCACCCGCTTCACCAGCGCCACCCTGGATTCGAGCCTGCGCTGGGTGGACATGGTGGGGATGTCGGCCGTCGCCGGGATCGGGTTCACCGTCTCCCTGCTCGTGTCCGAGCTGAGCTTCCCGATGGGCGATCCGATGTACGACCAGGCGAAGGTCGGTGTGCTCACCGCCTCCGCTCTCGCCGCCGTGCTCGGCGCCGTGTTCCTGCTGCCCCGCAACCGCCACTACGCGCGGAGCGCGCGCGAGCAGGGCACCGCGCCCGACGGGTACGACCGCGGCGCCGACTGGGGCGCCGACGGCTGAGCTGGCTGCGCGGCTGAACATGCTGCGCGGCCGACGGGGATCCCCGTCGGCCGCGCAGCCGTCGGCCCTGGCCCCGAACGACGGACGACCCCGCAGCGTGCGCTGCGGGGTCGTCCTGTGCCTGAAGGCCTGAGGTCAGTTCTTGCCCTTGGTGGGCAGGACCTGCACGACCGTCGGCTTCGGGCCGCGGCCGTCGAAGTCCGGGAAGTAGGAGGTGTGCGCGCCCCACTCGCCGTCCTCGCCCGGGTGCTGCACCGAGACGAAGGCGCTGCGGTCCTCGTCGCGAATGATCGGGCCGCAGGTCTCCGCGTCCACGGGGACGGAGAGGAACTGCTCGACGCGGCCGCGCTCGTCACCGTCGAGGGTGACGCGGAAGAGGCCGTCGTTGTAGCCGATGCCGGAGGGGGCGCCGTCGGTGGAGATCCACAGATTCCCCACCGCGTCGAAGGCGAGGTTGTCCGGGCAGGAGATCGGGGAGACCTGGTCCACCGGGAAGCCGGAGAAGTAGGTCTGATCGCCCTGCGCGGGGTCGCCGCACACCATCAGCAGGTTCCACGCGAAGGTGGTCGAGGTCTGGTCGCCCTGCTCGTCGATCTCGACGATGTGGCCGTCGCGGTTCTGGGTGCGGGGGTTGGCCTCGTCCGCGCCGACCCTGCCGGCGGTGCCGCGATCGGAGTTGTTCGTGCAGGCCACGTACACGCGGCGGGAGTGCAGCGAGGGCTCCACGTCCTCGCAGCGGTCCATCTTCGTGGGGCCGACGGCATCCGCGGCGAGGCGGGTGTGCACCAGGACCTCCTCGACCGTGAAGCCGGGGACCTGGGACTGACCGTCCACGACCAGCGGCAGCCACTCGCCGGTGCCGTCGAAGGCGCCGTCGGCGGGGAGCTGGCCCGAGCCGTCGATCTCCGCGGCCGGGGAGTTGCCGGTGAAGCGGGCGACGTAAAGATCGCCGTTCTCCAGCAGGGTCATGTTGTGGGCGCGGTCGCCCTCGACGTAGTGGTCGCGGGAGACGAACTTGTACAGGTAGTCGAACTTCTCGTCATCCCCGGAGTAGGCGACCGCGCGGCCGTCCTCGGCGATGATGATGTTCGCGCCCTCGTGCTTGAAGCGGCCCAGCGCCGTGTGCTTCCGCGGGGTGGAGGTGGGGTCGAAGGGGTCGACCTCGACGATGTAGCCGAAGCGGTTGACCTCGTTCTCGTACCCCTCGTTGCGGGCGTCGTAGCGGTCGTAGGCGTTCTCCCAGCCGCGGGCGGTGGCCGCATCGCGCAGGCCGTAGCGCTTCTCCGCCGCGGAGGTGCCGGCGGAGCGGAAGTAGCCGTGGAAGTTCTCCTCGCCGGAGACGAGGGTGCCCCACGGGGTCAGGCCGCCCGCGCAGTTGCCGAGCGTGCCCAGCACCGTGCGGCCCTCGGGGTCCTCCACGGTCTTCACCAGGTCGGAGCCGGCGGCGGGGCCCGTGAGGGTGAACTCGTCATCCAGCAGGATGCGGCGGTTCAGCGCGCCGCCGCGCACGTAGGCGTAGGGGAAGTTCTTGTTCTTCCGCTCGAGCTCGACCACGGTCAGACCGTGCGCGGCGCGGCCGATCTCGAGCGCCTGCTCCGCGTCGGTCGTGGCCGGGAGCATGATGTTCTCGTTCGTGTACTCGTGGTTCACGAACATCACCGCGCGCTTGCCGGCGGTGCCCGGGATCTCCTGGATCTCGGTGTAGTCGTTGTTGTAGCCGAACTGGCGCTTCTGCGCCTCTGCGCTCTGCGCGTCCCAGTCGAACTCGGGCGCGTCCTCGAACAGCGGGTCGCCCCAGCGGATCACGGGGTGCCAGGCGAAGCCCTCCGGGACGGTGAACTCATCGACCGTGGCGGGGACCGGGGCGATCGCGGTGAACTCGAGCTTCGAGCCGTTCGGGGCCTTGGTGCCCTTGCCCTTGCCCTTCCCGTTGTCGCTGCCCTTGCCCTTGCCGGGAGCGGCGAGGGCGCCCTGGGTGCCGGCGAGGCCGATCGCGAGCGCGGCCGTGGAGCCGCCGAGCACTGTGCGGCGGGACAGGGCGCTCGAGGCGATGTCGCGGAATGTGGGGTTGTGCGTGGTGTTGCACTCGCCGAAGGCGCACTGGCTGGCGCACTTGAGCTGGCAGGTGACGGCAGAGCGCTTGCCGCGCACCGAGTCCTTCATGAGCAGGGTGAGGTCCAGCAGAGCCATAAGGGGGGTCCTTGTCTGTCGTCGCGTTCTCCCGCCGCCGGAGCAGGCGGGACGAGATGACGATGCGCCACCGAAGTGAGGCATCCCCCTCCCCTGGAGGACCTGCAGATGAACACTCGGTGACTGCGCGACAGCCCACGGTGGCGCCCCCGCAGGAACGCCGCCGACGTGTCAGAACTGCGCGTAGTCAGGACTGCGCGGGGTCAGAACCTCGCGGGCGCGACGAAGCCCTCGGGCTTGACGAGCGTGACCGGCACGGGCGACTCGATCGCGACGCGCTGCGAGGTCGAGCCCAGCAGGATCTTCCCGATCGGGGTGCGCTTGCGGATGCCGAGCACCACGAGCGAGACCTCCTCGTGCTCGACCGCGTCGAGGATGTCGTCGGCCGGATCGTCGCGGCGCGGGACCGTGCGCAGCTCGAACTCGAGCCCGGTCTCCTCCAGACGCTCCTGCAGGGGGCGCTGGTCGGTGATGCCGCGGGCCTTGCGCGGGTCAGGGGCGCGCTCGGAGGCGAGCACGAGCAGCGAGGCGTCACGGCGCTCCGCCTCCTTCACCGCGAAGCTGAGCGCGGCCTCGCTCGTGGCGCTGGGGACGTAGGCGAGCAGGATCTTCGGCATGGGATCTCCCTCGGGATACGAGATGCGGGGGCGGGGTCTGACCTGGGCTGTGGCGGGGGCTGGACGGGGCGTCGGTGCGCGCGCTCAGTCCCGGCCCAGGTCGTCGGGGTGGCGGAAGCGGGTGCGGCGAGCCTTCACGGCACTGTTGTACGCCCAGGTCAGCACGTACAGTGCGAGGCCGACGACGAGCAGGCCGCCGCCGATCACGTAGTTCTGCGTGGGCTGCGCGAGCGGGGTCACGAGCGCGAAGGAGGTGATCGCGCCGATGACCGGCAGCACCGTCGGGGTGCGGAAGTGCCTGATGTCGGCCTTGTCCTTGCGCAGGACCAGCACCGAGATGTTCACGAGCCCGAAGACGGTCAGCAGCAGCAGGGCGGTGGTGCCGCCGAGCGCCGCGATCGTCTCCTCGGCGAGCACGAAGCGCACCGAGAGCACGAGCGCGACGGCGAGCACGGTGGAGAAGACGATGCCGGCCCACGGGGTGCGGCGGCCCTTCAGCACGCCGCGCAGGAAGCCGGGCAGCACGCCCTGCTTCGCCATGCCGTAGAGCAGGCGGGAGGCCATCATCATGTTGATCAGCACGGTGTTCGCCACTGCGAAGATCGAGATGAACGCGAAGATGGTGTCGATCGGGATGGCGGGCGCGCCCACCTTGACCACCTCGAGCAGCGGGGAGGTGGACTCGGTGAGCTGCCCGATCGGGACCACCGCGACGGCGAGGATCGAGATGAGCACGTAGATCACGCCGGTGACGGACAGGCCCGCGATGAGGGCGCGGGGGAAGTTCTTGACCGGGTCCACGGTCTCCTCGGCCATGTTCACCGAGTCCTCGAAGCCGACCATCGAGAAGAACGCGAGGGCGGTCGCGCCGATCACGGCCATGAACAGGGACTTGTCGTCCTGCGTCTCGAAGAGGACCACGCGCGAGAGGTCCGCGTCGCCGCTGCCCACGGCGAAGAAGCCCACCACGATCACGAGCGCGAGGCCGGTCATCTCGATGCAGGTCAGCACCACGTTCGCCGTCACCGACTCGGACACGCCGCGCAGGTTGATCAGCGCGACCAGCGCCAGGAACACGAGCGCGATCGTGGTCGCGACGGCGGGGGCCGCACCGCCCAGGGACTCCTCGAGCGAGAAGGCCTTCAGCACGTTCTCCGAGAGGAAGATCGCGCTGGTCGAGGCGGAGGTGATGCCGGAGGACAGCACCGCGAAGGTCACCATGAAGGTGAGGAAGTGGATGCCGAAGGCCTTGTGGACGTACAGCGCCGCACCGGCGGCCTGCGGGTACTTCGTGACCATCTCGACGTAGGACAGCGCCGAGACCATGGCGACGCCGAAGGCGATGATGATCGGCAGCCATCCGGCACCTCCCACCTCGCCCGCGACCTTGCCGGTCAGCGAGTAGACGCCGGTGCCGAGGATGTCGCCGACGATGAACAGCAGCAGGAGCTTGGGCGTGATCGCCTTCTTCAGCTCCGGCTGGTCGTCGGCGGGCGCGCTGCTGGCAGGCGCCTCCGGGGCGGGTCCGTGGTTCTGGCTCATGAGTCCTCCAGGACGGGGGTCAGGGACCGTCGGCAGAGGCGCAGCGGGCGCGGGGAGGGGGCGCGCGACACGGGGGAATCCGCCGGGCGGTGGGGGAACTCTACCGTGCCGTGACTGCCCTCACAGCATCGCCCTGGCCCGGCTCGTGGGCCTCGCCGGCGGTGGACCCAGTGGTCTGCGCAGTGCTGGGAGCAGGGGCTCCGTCGGCGTCCGCGCCAGCATTCTGATCCGCGTCCTCCTCCGCGTCCTCGTCGGCCGCACGGCTGCGGGAGTCCAGGCGCAGGGTCTGCACCCACTGACGGGAGGCGTCGGAGCTGATCGCCATGACGCCGAGCGCGGAGGCGCCCGCGCCCACCAGCAGCGAATGCGCGACCTCCCCGGTCGCCATCGTCGCGACCGTGAGCCGCGCGAAGGCATCCACCGTGAACAGCACCATGAGCAGCAGCCGTGCCCAGCGCAGGCGGCGCAGCACCCCGCCCTGGAGCAGCAGCAGCGCGAGCGAGAACAGCGTGGCGGGCACGAGCTGGCCCGCCTCCGGCAGGATGAGCGCCGCATCGGGCACCGCAGCGGTGACGTCGGTGCCGGTCAGGCGCGCGAACCACTCCCACGCCACGATCCCGGCCTGCAGCAGCACCAGTGCGCCGGTGAACAGCACGGTGGGCGGGGGCAGGTGGTGGTCGCCCGCGCGAGCGAGGACCTCGTGGAGGTCATCGACGGTGTCGTGCCACTGGGCGGTCAGCCCGTCGGCAGGTAGCCCGGTGGCAGGCGGCCCGTCGGCCGGAGTTCCCGCGGCCGACGGGCCGGCCGCCGCTCCAGCGCGGCCACCTGCGCCGACGCGCTCCGCGGCGCCGCTGAGCCGGGCGGCGGCGAGCGCGGACTGGGCCGCGGCGCGGGTGCGGGAGGTCATCACCGAGGTGCCGGTGGGGCGGTGGCGAGAGAGCATCACCGCGCTCGCGCCAGGGGAGCGCATCGCCGCGCCGGTCACGTCGATCACCGGCAGGTCGCCGTCGGTCGCGAAGCGGTCGCCCTGCCCGTTGCGGTGGTGATACGCGGTGGAGAACCCTTCGATGACCTCGACCTCCACGGCCGGGTCCGCGAAGCGCAGAGTGTCCACGACGTAGTCGCGCTCCACGTCGATGTTCTCGTCGATGCGGTGGGTGAACTGCAGGGTGAAGAAGGAGAAGCCGACGGCCCGGTCATACGTGCCGGCCGCGAGCCAGTCCGCCCGGTACCCGCCAGGCAGCACGAAGTCCTGCGGCATCCGCCAGAAGCGCACGTGGTGGCGCTTCGCGGTGGTGCCGCCCACCTCCTGCTGGTAGGTGAAGTCGTGGCGCCGCCCCATGAGATAGAGGTCGGAGACGGGCGCGGCCGGGTAGGAGCGGCGCAGCAGCGTGGAACGCACCATCGACCAGGCCGAGGCGAGGGTCCGCTCCTCCGCGAGCACCCAGCCGGCCCGACGCATCGCCACGTGCAGGTCCCGCTCCGGCCCGTCGAGCGCCAGGTTGATCGGGTCGGAGAGCACGCCCTCGGTGGTGCGGGTGCGGCCGAAGAAATAGTCCGGCAGGTAGATCCAGGTCATCAGCTGATGCAGGCGCGGCAGCGTGATGTAGGTCAGCAGCACCCAGAACACCAGCAGGTACAGCAGCCGCACCGGCGTCAGGGAGAATCCCTCGACGAGGTACAGCAGCGCGAGCCAGATCGCGACCACCACACCTGCGGCGATGACGATGCTGTCCAGCAGCGCGTAGAGCTCGATCCGGCGTCCGGTGACGGTGTGGCCGCGCGCATGGTCATAGACGGGCCGCTCCTCGGGGACGGGGCGGTCCAGGGGGACGAGGGAGCCCTCCCGCGCCGGCGTCACCGGGCGGCTCCCGGGGTCGACGTGGTCATGCCGCCATCGTAGGGCGCGGTCCTGGGACGGTTGCGGGCCGTGCCCCGCCTGGCACAGCGCTGCGCTCTGCCGTGCGCGAACGAGGCGGGCCCAGCCCACCTGCGGGGCCTAGTGTGGAACGGTCCAATCGAAGGAGAGCACCCTGATGACCAGCATTCCCTCAGTCCGTTTCCATGACGGCCGCGAGATCCCGCAGCTCGGCTTCGGCGTGTGGCAGGTCGCGGATGACGTCGCGGCCGATGTCGTCGAGCAGGCGCTGCGCGCCGGCTACCGCCACATCGACACCGCCGCCGTGTACGGCAACGAGGAGGGAGTGGGTCGCGCGATCCGCGCCTCCGGCGTGCCGCGCGAGGAGATCTTCGTGACCACCAAGCTGTGGAACGACTCCCACTCCCGTGAGGATGCCCTCGCCGCGATCGACACCTCGCTCGAGAAGCTGGGCCTGGACCACGTGGACCTCTACCTCATTCACTGGGCGAAGCCGATCCAGGGCCAGTACCTCGAGGCATGGAAGGCGCTCATCGAGATCCAGAAGGCCGGCAAGGCCACCTCGATCGGCGTCTCGAACTTCCCCAAGGCCGAGCTCGAGGAGATCATCGAGGCCACCGGCGTGGTCCCCGTGATCCACCAGATCGAGACCCACCCCTCCTTCCAGCAGACCGAGCTGCGCGAGGTCCAGGAGAAGCACGGCATCGTGCATCAGTCCTGGTCCCCGCTCGGCCAGCGCGAGACAGGCAGCGACCTGACCGATCCCGTCATCACAGAGATCGCCGCCGCGCACGACGCGAGCCCCGCGCAGGTCATCATCGCCTGGCACCTCGCCAAGGGCTTCGTGGTGATCCCGAAGTCGGTCACCTCCGAGCGGATCATCGCGAACCTCGCCGCGGCCGAGCTCACGCTCACCGATGAGGAGATCGCGAAGATCGACACCCTCGACCGCGCCGACGGCCGCATCGGCGGCGACCCCGCGACCTGCGACTTCTGAGCGCCTCGCGCTTCTGGAGGACAGTGCAGCACGGCCCGGCTCCTTGCGGAGTCGGGCCGTGTGTCGTTCAGGAGGTCGACGGGGACTCGGCCCGTCGGGCTGCGCGGGCGACGAACACCGCGCCGACGAGACCCAGCAGAAGGAACCCGGCCGCGCCGAGCATCGCGAGGCGGGACCCGTCGGAGAAGACGGTGTCGAGCGGGGCGAGGACTGCGGGGCCCGCGCCCTGGGCCCGCAGCTGCGGGAGGATCGAGCCGGCCGAGTCGGTGAGGGCCTGCCCGTAGCGGGCCGCGCCGCCGGTGAGCGTGTCGACGCCGGAGCTGAGTCCGGCGGCGAGCAGGGCACCGGAGATCGCGGTGCCGAGCGCGGTGCCGAGCTGGCGGACGGTGGACTGGGCGGCTGAGCCCTGCCCGGACTGGTCGGCCGGGACGGGAGCGAGGACAGTGGAGGTCAGCTGCGCCGAGGCGAGGCCGAGCCCCAGTCCGTACAGCACCAGCACGACCACGATCAGGGCGATCGAGGTGGTCGTGGAGAGGAAGAGTCCCAGCCCCACGACGCCCACGACCTCGAGGCCGAGGCCCACGAGGACGGTGCGGGGCGCGCCGATCATCGCCGCGAGGTGACGGGCCGCCATGCCGGAGAGCAGCGCCCCGCCCGCCATCGCGGCGAGCACGAAGCCGGCGTGGAGGGTGCCGAGGCCGCGCACGTTGACCAGGTACAGCGGCAGCACGAACAGCAGGCCGAACTCGCCGATCGCGACGGTGCCGGCGGTGAGGTTGCCCCAGGAGAAGGCGGGCAGGCCGAACAGGGACAGGTCCAGCAGGACCTCCTCGCCGCGGGTGGCGCGGCGCCGCTCCCAGAGCACGAACGCGGCCAGCAGCAGCGCGCCGACGAGCAGCAGCACGGGAACGAGCGAGAGGGACCCGGGCAGGTCGATCGTGCGGCCGAAGAGGTCCAGCGCCGCCTTCTGCGTCCACCAGCCGAGCGTCGTCGCCTCGATCACCGCAAAGACGAGCACACCGAAAGAGAGGGCGCTGAGCACGGCGCCGACGAGGTCCAGTCGGCCGCGGCGGGCGCTCTCGCTCTCGCGGCTCTCGCCCACCCACAGCACGGTGCCGAGGAGGACCATCAGGCCGATCGGCACGTTGACCAGGAAGATCCATGGCCAGGAGAAAGAGCTGGTCAGCCAGCCGCCGAGCAGCGGTCCGAGCGCCGCCGCACCGGCCATCACCGCGCCCCACACGCCGAAGGCCGCGGCGCGCTCCCTGCCGCGGAAGGTCGCGTTCACGCTCGACAGAGTCGAAGGGAGGATCAGCGCACCGCCGACGCCTTGCAGGAGTCGCGCGCCGATCAGGGTCGCGGCCCCGCTCGCCAGCGCCGCGAGGACGGAGGCGATCACGAACAGCGCGACACCGCCGAGGAACAGCCGGCGCCTGCCCATGCGGTCCCCGACCCGCCCGGAGATGAGCAGCAGGGCCGAGAGGATGACGGCGTAGCTGGTGGTCACCCACTGGGCGTCGGAGAGGTCGAGGGAGAGGTCGGAGACGATCGTGGGCAGGGAGACCGCGACGATCGACCCGTCGATGACGATGAGCGCGAGGCCCGCCGCGAGGACCCCGAGGGCCTTCCAGCGGTGCGGGTTCGCGGCCGAGTCCGGGGTCGCGGTGGTGCTCGCGGTCGTGCCGGTGGTGATGTCGTCGAGGGCGGGTGGGGTGGCGGACGCTGCCGTCGCCCCACGGCGGGAGGGGCTCCGTGAAGTCATGCCACAAGGTTATGACACAGTGTCATAACCGTTCATCGTCCGAACGGACGATCCTCGCGCCATCGGGCGCATCGGCGAGAAGCCTCCGCACTCCCCCGTCGGCCATCCTCCGTCCCGTCGGCGCTGGTGACGTGACCGCCACGTAGGCTGGTGGGAACGTTCCCGAGGGAGAGGACCCCCATGTCGACCGCTTCGCACCCCGTCGTTCCCACGCTCACCTTCCGTGACGGTCGCACGATCCCGCAGCTCGGCTACGGCGTGTTCAAGGTGGATCCGGACATCGCCGCCGATGTCACCGCGCAGGCCCTCGCCGCCGGTTACCGCCACCTCGACACCGCCCGCATCTACAAGAACGAGGAGGGCGTGGGTCGTGCGATCGCCGAGTCCGGCATCCCGCGCGAGGAGCTGTTCGTGACCACCAAGCTGTGGAACGACGCCCATGCCTTCGACGACGGCATCGCCGCCTGCGAGGCCTCGCTCGAGCGACTCGGCCTGGACTACGTGGACCTCTACCTCGTGCACTGGGCGGTGCCCTCGCAGGGGAAGTACGTCGAGGCGTGGAAGGCGCTGATCGCTCTGCAGCAGAAGGGCTTGGTCCGGACGATCGGCGTGTCGAACTTCCCCAAGGAGCAGCTCGCCGAGATCATCGAGGCCACGGACGTGGTCCCCGCGATCCACCAGATCGAGCTTCACCCCTACTTCCAGCAGCGCGAGCTGCGCGCGATCCATGAGGAGCACGGGATCCTCACGCAGTCGTGGGGCCCGCTGGGCCAGGGCAAGTCCGACCTGCTGGAGAACCCCACCATCACCGCGATCGCCGAGGCCCACGGCGCGAGCCCCGCGCAGGTGGTGCTCGCCTGGCACCTCGCGCACGGCATCGTGACGATCCCGAAGTCGGTCACGCCCTCGCGGATCGTCGAGAACCTCGCCGCGGTCGAGGTGGCGCTCACGGCCGAGGAGGTCGCGGCGATCGATGAGCTGGACCGCCCCGACGGCCGCGGCGGCGCGGACCCGGCCACCAAGACCGCCTGAGGTCGGCTGGCCCCTTCACGCGATCGAGTCCTGCATCTGGACCGCTTCCGGTGAACCCAAGCGGTCCAGATGCAGGACTCGATCGCCTGTGGGGTGGGGGTGGTGCCGCGGTCAGGCGCAGCGCGCTCAGTAGTAGACGGCGAGGGGGCCCGTCGGCCCGTCGATGACCTGCACCGGTGTGTCGAAGACGCGAGTGAGGACCTCGCCGTCCATGATCTCGGCGACCGGGCCGGACTCGACGACGGTGCCGTTCTTCATGGCGACGATGTGGTCGGCGTAGTGAGCAGCGAAGTTGATGTCGTGCAGGACCACCACGATGGTGCGGCCCAGCTGGCGGGCGGCGTCGCGCAGGCGGCCCATCATCTGCACGCTGTAGCGCATGTCGAGGTTGTTCAGCGGCTCGTCCAGCAGCACGTACTCGGTGTCCTGGGCGAGGACCATCGCGACGTAAGCGCGCTGGCGCTGCCCGCCGGAGAGCTCGTCGAGATAGCGGTCCTCGAGGTGGTCGAGGTCCAGGAAGTCGATCGCCTCCGTGATCTTCTGCTCGTCCAGCGCCGTGAGGCGGCCCTTGGAGTAGGGGAAGCGGCCGAAGCCCACGAGCTGGCGCACGGTGAGGCGCGTGATGAAGTGGTTCTCCTGGCGCAGCACGGAGAGGATCTTCGCGAGGTCCTTGGAGCCGGTGGTGGTCACATCGTAGCCGGCCACCTCGATCGTGCCCTCGTCGAGACCGAGCAGGCGCCCCACCATGGTGAGCAGGGTGGACTTGCCGGCACCGTTGGGACCCACGAGCGCGGTGACGCCGCCGGAGGGGATCTCGAGGTCCAGCGGGCCGATCTCGACCGTGTCGTTGTGGGAGCGGTACTGCTTGCGCACCGCGTCGAGAGTGATCACAGGCGTCCCTTCCGCATGATGACGACGAGGAACACGGTCCCGCCGACGAGTTCGATGATGATGGAGACGACGCCCTGCGCGTAGAACACGTGGTTCATGACGTAGTAGGCGCCGGCGAGGACCACGAAGCCGGTGAGCACTCCGATCGGGAGCAGTCGGCGGTGGTCATGGGTGCCTGCGAGCTGGAAGGTCAGCGTGGCGACGAGGAAGCCGAAGAAGGTCATCGGGCCCACGAGCGCGGTGGAGACCGCCATGAGCACGGAGACGAGGACGAGCATCCAGATGGTCTGGCGGCCGTGGTCCACGCCCACGTTGATGCACACGTCCCGGCCCAGGGAGATGACGTTGAGGGTCCGGGCGTTGGCCCAGATCAGCACGCCGGCGATGAGCACCAGCGGGATCGCGTAGGGCAGGTAGGCGACCTCCGCGTTCTGCACGGAGCCGAACAGGCGCGCGGTGAGCACGTCGAACTCGCTGGGCGAGAGGAGGCGCTGCATGAAGGTGGAGATCGCGCCGAGTCCGCCGCCCATGATGATGCCCACCAGCAGCATGACCTGGATGTTCGCGTAGCGGCCGCGCAGCAGCCAGCCGTACAGCAGCACCGAGAGGCCCACCATCGCCGCGACCTGGCCCAGGAACTGGCCGGGGCCCTGCAGCGCGACCACCCCGGC
>DAHVRS010000312.1 GCA_027322375.1 Brachybacterium sp.
GGTCGATGCCCTCCTCCTCGGAGAGCGTCTGCCACATCCAGTCCGCGTAGGCGTCGTCCCCGAAGCCGGCGACCAGCCCGGTGCGCAAGCCGAGCCGTGCGGAGGCGGTGGCGAGGTTCGCGATACCGCCCGGGCTCGACCCCATGCCCTTGGACCACAGCTCCTCACCGGGCTCGGGCATGCGATCCATGCCGGTGAAGACGATGTCGAAGAAGACGGTGCCGGACAGGAGCACGTCCAGCGGCGGGTCCTCGGGCGTGCGCAGCGACGACAAGGGGTCCCAGTCCTGGCTCTCGGCGGCCAGAGGCGGGGACGGGGTCGCAGCCCCCGTCGGGACGGCCTCGGTCTGGTGGTCATCGGTCATCACTTGGCGACTCCTTCGAGCATCCCGCGGATGAAATGGCGCTGGAGGAAGAGGAACAGGATCACGGTGGGCAGGGCGACGATGACGGCGCCCGCGGCGAGCAGGGCGGTCTCGGAGGTGTACTGGCCCTGGAAGGTCGCAAGCCCCAGCGGGGCCGTGCGCAGCCGGCCGCCGGGCGCCATGACCAGGGCGATGAGGAACTCGTTCCAGGTCCACATGAACACCAGCACGAGCATGGTGACGATCGCGGGCCTGGAGGCGGGCACGAGGATGCGGGTCAGCGCCTGGAGCGGGCCGGCGCCGTCGAGCGCAGCCGCTTCGAGCAGACTCACCGGCAGGGCCCGGAACTGGGAACGCAGCCAGAAGGTGCCGAAGGCGATCGACTGCGCCACCTGCGGCATCGCGATCGCGATATAGGTGTCGGTCAGGCCCAGGGCGCGCAGGTCGAAGAACAGCGGGATGATCGTCGCCTCGGCGGGGATCATCATCCCGAGCAGGAACAGGTAGAACAGCACGGTCGAGCCGCGGAAGCGCATGGTCCCGAAGGCGTAGCCGGCGAGGATCGAGAGCACGGTCGCGAGGCTCACCACGATCACGGCGACCACGGCGGAGTTGCCGAGGGACGTCCCGAACCCGCCCACGGTCCAGGCCTTCGCGAAGTTCTCCAGGTGCAGTCCGCCGTTCTGCCCGAGCGGGGCGGAGACGGAGGTGGCGAGGATGGTGAGGACGGGCGCGAGGGCGAAGGCAGCGAATCCCAGCAGCAGCACGTAGTTCAGCGTCGTCTCGGCGCGGGAGACTCTCATGATTCACGCTCCCCGATCCGGGAGACACCCACGTTGATCGCGAAGATCAGCACGGTGAGCACGATCGCGACGGCGCTCGCGGAGCCCACCTCCCGCAGCTCGAAGGCGCGGAAGTACACCTCGAAGCTCGGCACGGTGGTCGAGTTCCCGGGCCCGCCGGAGGTGGTCATGTAGACGAGGTCGAAGGTCTTCAGCGCCGCGATGATGGTCAGCACGAGCGCGACAGTGATCTCGCCGCGCACGGCGGGCAGGGTGATCGCGAAGAACTCGCGCACGGCCCCGGCCCCGTCCAGGCGCGCGGCCTCGAACTGCTCGGCGGGGATGCGACTCATCCCGGACAGCATCAGCAGCATCACGAGCCCCATCTCGACCCAGGTGCCGATGAAGCCGACGGCGGCGAGCGCGGTGCCCGGGTCGCCGAGCCAGCCGCGGGTCAGGGCGTCGAGCCCGACGCCGCGCAGCACGTCGTTCAGCAGGCCGTGCGGGGAGTAGATCTGCCGCCATGCGACGGCGACCACCACCAGTGCGATCACCTGCGGCAGGAAGATGACCGTGCGGAAGAAGCCCATCCCGCGCACCTGGCCGCGGCGCAGGATCGCGGCGAGGATCAGGCCCACCACCAGCGGGATGATCGAGTAGAACACGATCAGCATCAGCGCGTTGCCGATCGCGCGGCGGAAGTCCGCGTCCCCGGCGAGGTCGAGGTAGTTCCCGAGCCCCACGAAGGTCGAGCTGCCGAACCCCTTCCACTCGTACAGCGAGAACTGCGCCGCCCGGCCCAGCGGGTACAGCGCGAACGCACCGTAGACGAGGAAGGCGGGCAGCAGGAAGAGGTACGGGGTGCCGCGCCCTCGGGCGACGGCGGAGGGCCGCTGGTGCCGCAGGCGCTGTCCCGTGGATCCGGGCGTCATGCGGTCAGGACCTCTCCGTGAAGTCGGCGTAGTCCTCCTGGAGCTTCCCGGCGGCGGCCTCGGGGGTGGCCTGCCCGCCGATGACCTCCTGCAGCGTGGCGCCGGCGGTGTCGGCGAAGGACGGGGTGGCGTAGTCGAGATAGGGCAGCAGGGTGCCCTCGGTGGAGACCGCGTCGAACGCCTCGTAGATGTCCTTGTTCACGCCCTTGTCGGGGGCGAGCTCGGCGGTGCGATTGACGGGCATGCCGCCGTTCTCCGCGATCATCGCCATCGCGTCATCGCTGGTGATGAAGTCGATGAAGGCGGCGGCCGCCGCGGCGTTCTTGGCCTTCGCGGGGATGGAGAAGGGGATGCCGGTGCCGCCGGTGGTGGCGACCTTCCCGTCCGCCCCGGGCGGCGGGGCCATGAAGCGCAGGTCCTCGCCCATCACGGCTTCCATGTCGGGGCCCAGCCAGGAGCCGCCGATGAGGAGCACGCCGGTGCCCTTGGTGTATTCGGGCCAGGCGTCGTCGTAGGCGAGGCCGTTGGGCGAGTCGCCCAGCGCGCCGGAGCTGCCCCATTCAGCGAGCCGGGTGAGCGCGGCGACGTTGTCCTCGCTGGTCCAGTCCGCGCCGGCGTTGCCCATGCCGAGGGTGACGATGGTCTTGGCGTCCACGAAGTTCGCCTGCAGCGGGCCGAAGACGTGCAGGGCAGGCCACTGGTCGAGGTTGCCGAGCATGATCGGCTGCTCGCCGCCCTCCTTCGCGGTGTCCACGAGGGTGAACAGCTCGTCCCAGGTGGTGGGGGCGCTCGCGCCGAGCTCGTCGAGCTTCTTCTGCGAGTAGTAGATGCCGCAGACCTCGCCGGTCTGGGGCAGACCGTAGAGGTTGCCCTCACCGAAGGTGACGCCGTCGGCGGAGTATGTCATCTTGCTCAGGACGCTCTCGGCGAAGCGGTCGGTCCAGCCGTAGGCCTCGGCGTAGCCGGTGAGGTCGGTGAGCAGGCCGTCGGAGACGAAGGCGCCCATGTCGCCGCGGGCGTTGTTGACCTGGAGGACGTCCGGGACGTCATTGCCGGACAGAGCGAGGCCCGTCTGCTTCTGCAGGTCATCGAACGACTGCGAGTGCCGGTCGATCGTCACGTTCGGGTACTTGTCCTGGAAGGCACCGATCAGCGCTTCGATCGCGTCGTTCTGGGCGCCGCGCACCTCCTGGTCCCACACCACGAGGGTGATGTCGCCGAGCGCGGCGATGTCGGTGTCGACCTCGTCGGCCTTCGGGGCGGGCGCCGCACCGTCGCCGCCGCCGGAGTCGGAGCCGGGGGCGCAGGCGGCCAGGAGGCCGAGGCTGCCGAGTGCGACCGTGGTGCCGAGGAAGGTCCGTCGTCTCATGGTGTCCTCCTGTGATGGGGGCGGGGCTCCGGCGTTCGGTCCGCGCCGTCGCGGCCCGGGACGGACGCTCGCCCGTGTGGTCCAGACCACCCATCATGACACGTTCTGCACAAGGCTGCACCTCCGCGCGCAGTTCTGCGCGAAGTTGCTCACTCGGTGCTACGGTGACCGCATGCTGAGCGAGGAGCGCCACCAGGCGATCACGGCAGCGGTCCATCGTCGGGGCGCTGTCACCGTCGGCGCGCTCAGCCAGGAGCTCGGCGTCTCCGCCGCGACCGTGCGCCGTGACCTGGAGGTCCTCGCCGAGCAGGGCGCGCTGCGCCGGGTGCGGGGCGGGGCCACCGCGGTGCGCGGCTCCGTGCGGCCCGAGGCCGATCCGCGCTCCTTCGCGGACGTCGCCTCCACCGCCACCGCCGCGAAGCGCGCGATCGCCGCACGCGCCTGCGCGCAGATCCGGGACGGCGAGGTGATCGCGCTGGACATCGGCACCACGGTCGCCGCGATGTGCCCGCTGCTGACCGGGCGCTCCCTCACCGTCGTCACCGCGTCCCTCGCCGTGGTGCGGGCGCTGGCCGCCGCGCCCGGGATCGACATCGTGGTGCTCGGCGGGCTGCTGCGCCCGAACTACGACTCCCTGGTCGGGACCCTCACCGAGTCCGCGCTCGCGCAGGTGCGCGTGGACCGCGCCTTCCTCGGCACCGCCGGGATCCGGGCCGACGGCACGGTCCTGGACTCCACCCCGAGCGAGGTCCCGATCAAGCGGGGCCTGCTCGAGGTCGCGACCTCCTCCTACCTGCTGGCCGACCACGAGAAGCTGCCCGGCTCGGGCTTCCTCGAGATCGCGCCGCTGACGCGGTTCACGGCGCTGATCACCGACCGCTCCCCCCGTCCCGTCGATCTCGCCCTCCCCGACGGGGAGGACGTGGAGGTGCTCCTGCCATGAAGCTCGCCATCCTGGGAGGCGGAGGCTTCCGCGTCCCCCTCGTCCACGAAGCGGTCGCGACCGCCGCCACCGGCCTCACCGTCGACGAGATCGCCCTGCACGACGTCGACTCCGATCGCCTGCGCACCATCTCCGCCGTCATCGCGCAGCAGGGCGAGGAGCTCACCGCCGCTGGCCAGGCCGTCGCCCTGCCCCATGTGGTCGCGACGACGGACCTGCGCGAGGCCGTGGCGGGCGCGGACTTCATCTTCTCCGCCGTGCGGGTGGGCGGGGCGGAGTCGCGCACCGTCGATGAGCGCGTGGCGCTGGGCCTCGGGCTGCTGGGCCAGGAGACCATCGGTCCAGGCGGGCTGGCGTATGCGCTGCGCACGATCCCCGTCGCGCTCGAGATCGCGCGCACCATCGCCGAGCTCGCCCCTGACGCATGGACCATCAACTTCACGAACCCCGCCGGGATCGTCACCGAGGCGATGCGCACCGTGCTGGGCGATCGCGTGGTGGGCATCTGCGACACCCCGATCGGGCTGGTGCGCCGCGTGGGCCGCCTGCTGGACGTGGACCTCGTGGCCGGCCAGGCGGGGGCCGACGGGATTCCCGCGGCCTTCGACTACGTGGGCCTGAACCACCTGGGCTGGCTGCGCTCGGTCACGCTCGACGGCGCCAACCGCCTGCCGGGCCTGCTCGCCGATGACGCCGCACTCGAGGAGATCGAGGAAGCGCGCCTGATCGGCAAGGACTGGGTCCGGGCGGACGGCGCCCTCCCCAACGAGTACCTCTTCTACTACCTGCACACCGCCGAGGCGATCACCCGCATCACCGGCTCCGCGACCACGCGCGGCGAGTTCCTCGCCAAGCAGCAGGGCGACTTCTACCTCGGCGCCGCCGCGGCCGACGGGCGCGGCCCGGGGGTGGGCTCGGGTTCTGGGGCCGACGGGGGTTCTGGGGCCGACGGCGGCTCCTGCTGCAGCTCGCCGTTGGATCTGTGGCGCGCGACCCTCCATGAGCGGGAGGCGACCTACATGGCCGAGTCCCGCGACGAGGAGCGGCGCGAGGAGGACGTGGCCGGCGGCGGCTACCAGGAGGTGGCGATGCGGCTCATGACCGCGCTCGCCACCGGACGCAGCGAGCGGATGATCCTCGACGTGGGCAACGCCCCGGCGGGCTCGAACGCACCGCCCGAGCAGCGGATCGTGCCCGAGCTGCCCGCCGACCTCGTCCTCGAGGTGCTCTGCGTGGTGGACGGGAACGGCGTGCACCCCCAGCCCGTCGCTCCCGTGGAGCTGAGCCGGCTCGGGATGATGGCGACCCTCCGCGCCGCCGAGAGGAAGATCCTCGAAGCCGCGACGACCGGGTCCCGCGAGGCGGCCTGGCAGGGCTTCTCGACGCATCCGCTGGTCAGCTCACCGATGCTCGGCCGGAAGCTGCTCGAGGGGTATGAGGCCGGGCACCCGCAGATCGCGGCGCTGTTCGGGCGGGGCTGAGCGGGCCCGCGAACGTTCGACCTGTCGCGGAGGAAATCGATGACGCCCCAGGTCAGACACTACCGGCGGGGACGGTGCTGCGACTCGGACTGCCCGCGGTCGCCGTGATGCCAGCCGCCGCCTGGCTCTCCTCCATCTCCCCACCCAGGCCGCTGTACCTCGTGGTCGCCTCCCTGGTGCTGCTGAGCCTCGTGATCTTCGTGCTGCTCGCCCGCGTGGCGAGGACGGCGGACGGCGTTCCCGTGCAGATCGGCCCCGGGGTCGCGATCGGGCTAGGCCCCGTCCTCGGCGGCGTCGGCGGACCGGCCGCCACCGTCTACGCGGTACTGTCGCGCTGGCCGGCGCTCTCGATGGTGGCGACGCTCCAACCGCTGTGGACCGGGCTGCGCCTGCTGCTGGCCTGAGGTCGTACGCAGTCCCTGAGGTCGCGGGCAGCCCCTGAGGTCGTGCGCAATCTCGGTGCGACGGTGTCAGCTCTGCCTGGCGTCAGCTCACCGCAGCGCCCGGCCGGAGCGGGAACGTCAGCACCGCCACCGGCCCGGAGGCCGCGCCCGGATCGAGCACGACGGGCTCTCCCGGTTCGCCCGTCACCTCCGCGAGCTCCCGCATCGCGGCGCTGACCTGCGCGTCCAGCGTCACCGGACCTGCTGCGGGGTCCAGCAGGAGGGTGTGGAGCACCGCTCCCCCGTCGGCCGCGGAACCGTCGGCCGATGAACCGCACGCCGAAGACCCGTCGGCCGCGCGTCCGCGTGTGAAGCGCACTCCCTCCGGCGGGATCCGCA
>DAHVRS010000318.1 GCA_027322375.1 Brachybacterium sp.
GGCGGCGAGCACCTCGGCGATGACCTCCTCGGAGACCGTGGTCACCGCATCGGACTCGCCGTGGCGCCAGGCGGTCTCCTTCTCGTCCCGCTCGGCCTTGAGCTTCTGCTCCTCGTCCCGCAGGGAGGCGGCGAGCTCGAAGTCCTGCCCGTCGATCGCCTCCTCCTTCTTCTTGCGGGTCTGCTCGATGCGGGCGTCGAACTCCTTGAGCTCCGGCGGCGCGGTGAGGCGGCGGATGCGCAGGCGCGCACCGGCCTCGTCGATCAGGTCGATCGCCTTGTCCGGCAGAAAGCGGTCGTTGACGTAGCGATCGGCGAGGTTCGCGGCGGCGACGAGGGCGCCGTCGGTGATCGTCACCTTGTGGTGCGCCTCGTAGCGGTCGCGCAGGCCCTTGAGGATCTCCACGGCGTGGGCCACGGAGGGCTGGTCGACCTGGATCGGCTGGAAGCGGCGCTCGAGCGCGGCGTCCTTCTCGATGTGCTTGCGGTACTCCTCCAGGGTGGTCGCCCCGATGGTCTGCAGCTCGCCGCGGGCCAGCATCGGCTTGAGGATGCTGGCGGCGTCGATCGCGCCCTCGGCGGCACCGGCCCCGACGAGGGTGTGGATCTCGTCGATGAACAGGATGATGTCGCCGCGGGTGCGGATCTCCTTGAGCACCTTCTTCAGGCGCTCCTCGAAGTCACCGCGGTAGCGGGAGCCCGCGACCAGGGAGCCGAGGTCCAGGGTGTAGAGCTGCTTGTCCTTCAGCGTCTCCGGGACGTCGCCGGCGACGATCGACTGGGCCAGGCCCTCGACGACCGCGCTCTTGCCGACGCCGGGCTCACCGATGAGGACCGGGTTGTTCTTCGTGCGCCGCGAGAGCACCTGCATCACGCGCTCGGCCTCCATCTCGCGCCCGATGACCGGGTCGAGCTTGCCCTCGCGGGCGGCCTGGGTGAGGTTGCGACCGAACTGGTCCAGCACGAGCGAGCCGGCGGGCTGGCCCTCGGCGGGGCCGCCAGCGGTGGCCGGCTCCTTGCCCTGGTAGCCCGAGAGGCGCTCGATGACTTCCTGGCGCACGGCCGACGGCTCGGCCTTGAGGCGGGAGAGCACCTTGACCGCGGTGCCCTCGCCCTCGCGCAGCAGGCCGAGCAGGATGTGCTCGGTGCCGATGTAGTTGTGGCCCAGCTGGAGCGCCTCGCGCAGGCTCAGCTCGAGGACCTTCTTCGCGCGGGGAGTGAAGGGGATGTGGCCCGAGGGGGTCTGATTGCCCTCGCCGATGATGTCGCGGACCTGCTCGCGCACGGCGTCGAGGGTCACGCCGAGGGCCTCGAGCGCCTTCGCGCCCACGCCCTCGTTCTCGTGGATCAGGCCCAGCAGGATGTGCTCGGTGCCGATGTAGTTGTGGTTGAGCAGGCGGGCCTCGTCCTGCGCCAGGACGACGACGCGGCGCGCCCGGTCGGTGAACCGTTCGAACATGGTCCTCCCCCATTCGGTGGTGGTGATGGATCGAGAGTACGCGGATCCGGCGAGGATTCCCCGCCTGTTCGCCGCAGGCGTGATGACCGCTCATCCCGTGGTGACGGGCGTGACGACGAGGCCGCTCCGGTGTGAGCCGGGCACCTCCTCAGGCAGGGCCGGGTCAGCTCTCGGGCTCCTCAGTCGAGGCGCGGCCCGCACCGTCGAGGCTCGGTGCCGGGGCACCGCGACCGTCGTGCACGAACGCGCTCTCCAGGACTGCGCCCTCGCCGCGGAGCTCGACGCGCAGCGTGCGTGCGGTCTGCGTCGTGGCGAGGCGGTGGATCCTGCGCACGCCGACGGTGCCGCCCTCGGCGACGAGCTCGCCGCCTGAATCGCCCTCGCCGGTCGCCGTGGTGATCCGGTGGGCGAGGACGCGCTGCCCGTCCTCGAGGCGCTCGCGCAGCTCGAGGTGGTCGTAGCCGCTCGCGGCCTCTATCGGCAGCCCGAGCATGATGCTCCCGTCCTCCTGCACGGAGAGCTCTGCCGTGATGGGTGCGCCGAAGCGGGCGTCGAGCGCGGCGCGGAGCTCGCGGCAGCGGGCCACATCGTCCGCGCCGAGGCGACCGGTGCGATCCGGTGGGATGTTCAGCAGGAGGTTCGCGCCGAGGCCGATCGAGCGGTCATGGATCGCGAGCAGGTGCGAGAGAGACTTCGGCTCCTCCCCCGGCTGCCAGAACCAGCCGGTGCGCAGCGAGACATCGCATTCGGGCGGGAGGTAGCGGGCCTCGCCGAGCTCGAGAATGTGCTCGTCGTACTGGTTCAGGTCCGTGGACCGGGTGACGTAGTGGACCGGATCCTCCGCGAGGCCGTCCTCGTTGCCGACCCAGCGGATCGTCGCGGGCCCCATGTTGAAGACCATCGCCTGGGGCTGGAGCTCCTCGATGAGCGCGTTGATGCGGTCCCAGGCGTACTCGCGCCCGGCGGAGCCTGCCCCGTCGAACCACAGCTCGTGCAGCTCGCCGTAGTTCGTGCACAGCTC
>DAHVRS010000322.1 GCA_027322375.1 Brachybacterium sp.
AAGGCATGGCCTGTGACGGCGCGGGCTGCGGTTCAGGCCGCCTTCGCGCCGACGTAGGACTCGTAGCCCTCGGCCTCGAGCTTGTCGGCGAGTTCGGGGCCGCCTT
This sequence comes from Brachybacterium sp., assembly GCA_027322375.1. Lineage (GTDB taxonomy): Bacteria > Actinomycetota > Actinomycetes > Actinomycetales > Dermabacteraceae > Brachybacterium. Next base: position 107 of record DAHVRS010000322.1, read on the forward strand.
CCTCGGCGATCCGGCCGTCGACGAAGACGTGGACGAAGTCCGGCTTGACGTACCGCAGGATGCGGGTGTAGTGGGTGATGAGCATGATGCCCACGTCCGTGTTCTCCTTGGCGCGGTTCACGCCCTCGGAGACCACGCGCAGCGCATCGACGTCGAGGCCGGAGTCGGTCTCGTCGAGGATCGCGATCGCGGGCTTGAGCAGCTGCATCTGGAGGATCTCGTGGCGCTTCTTCTCGCCGCCGGAGAAGCCCTCGTTGACGTTGCGCTCGGCGAAGACGGGGTCCATCTTCAGGTCGTCCATCGCGGTCTTGACGTCCTTGATCCAGTGGCGGAGCTTGGGCGCCTCGCCGTCGACCGCGGTCTTCGCGGTGCGCAGGAAGTTGGACACGGTCACACCGGCGACCTCGACCGGGTACTGCATGGCGAGGAAGAGGCCGGCGCGGGCGCGCTCGTCGACACTCATCTCGAGCACGTCCTCACCGTCGAGGAAGACCTCGCCGCTGGTGATCTCGTACTTGGGGTGGCCGGCGATCGCGTAGGCGAGGGTCGACTTGCCGGAGCCGTTGGGGCCCATGATCGCGTGGGTCTCGCCGCCCTTGATGGTGAGGTTGACCCCCTTGAGGATCTCCTTGGTGCCCTCAGGGGTCTCGACGGTGGCGTGGAGGTTCTTGATCTCCAGGATCGACATGTGGGGTTCTCCTTGACCAGGAAGCTGGTGGATATGTGGGGCTGGGGCGGGCGCCGGGGCGGCGCCCGGAAGGTCAGGCGGTGCGGACGCCGCCGTCCTCGTCGCGCGCCGCACCCGGGATCAGCTCCCGAGGGGCGGCGGCGGGGACGGTGGCGCCCAGCATCAGTTCATGCTCCGAGCGAGCTCGTCCTCGATGGCCGCGAACAGCTGCTCGCGGATCTCCGGCACGTGGATCTGCTGGATGAGCTCGGCGAAGAAGCCGCGCACCACCAGACGACGGGCCTCGAGCTCCGGGATGCCGCGCGAGAGCAGGTAGAACAGCTGCTCATCGTCGAATCGACCGGTGGCGGCCGCGTGACCGGCGCCCTCGATCTCGCCCGTCTCGATCTCCAGGTTCGGGACCGAGTCGGCGCGAGCACCCTCGGTGAGCACGAGGTTGCGGTTGAGCTCGTAGGTGCTCGTCCCCTCGGCCTCCTTGCGGATCAGCACGTCGCCGACCCACACCGAGCGCGCGCCCTTGCCCTGCAGAGCGCCCTTGTACGCGGAGTTCGAGGTGCAGTTCGGCGCAGCGTGATCGATGAAGATCCGGTGCTCGAGGAACTGGTCCGCATCCGCGAAGTACAGCCCGAGCTTGTCCAGCTCCGCACCCGGCTCCGTGAACTCGCCGATCGCGTTGATGCGCACGGCGCGGCCGCCCAAGGAGACCACGATGTGCTTCAGACGCGCATCGCGGCCCACATGGGAGTGGTGGGTGGAGACGTGGATCGCGTCGTCGTCCCAGTTCTGCAGGGAGATGACGGTCATCTGCGAGTTCGCGCCGATGATCAGCTCGACGTTCTCGGCGAACCGCGCGCTGCCGGTGTGGTCCAGCACGAAGGTCGCGGTCGAGGACTCCTCGGTCTCGAGCACGATGTGCGCGTTGCCGCGGCGCTCGGCACCGCGGCCGTTCATGACCACGGTGAACGGCTCGGCGAGCTCCTTGCCGCGCGGGGCGCGCAGGTACAGAGCCTGCTCGCAGCGCGCAGAGGCGTAGGCCGAGACGATGTCCTCGGGCACGAGCACGGTGCCGCGCGGTGCCTCGCCGGGTGCGAGGGTCGCGACCTCGGGCGCGCCCTCGGGCACGGTGACGTCGAAGTCGACGGCGGGATCGCCCTCGCGGTCGTCGGTGGCGACGTCCTCGAACAACGGCCGGAAGGTGCGCAGCGGCGTGAAGCGCCACTCCTCATCCTTCGAGGTGGGCCGCTCGTGGTCCGCGATCTCGAAGGAGCGGTGACGCTCGCCGCGGGTCGCGTGGGTGCCTTCCTCGGAGGGCAGCACGAGGCCCTCGTCCTCCAGCTGCGGGCCGGTGTAGGTGCCCTCGGCGTCCTCGGAGATCGCCTCCTGCGCGAGGACCGGGGCAGCACCAGCGGCGCCGCCCACGACCTCGTTGGCCAGCGGGTCCCCGGCGCTCTCGGCGCCCTTCACATCGGTGGTCGTCATCAGCCGACCGCTCCTTCCATCTGCATCTCGATCAGGCGGTTGAGCTCCAGGGCGTACTCCATGGGGAGCTCACGGGCGATGGGCTCGACGAAGCCGCGGACGATCATCGCCATCGCCTCGGCCTCCTCCATGCCACGGCTCATCAGGTAGAAGAGCTGCTCCTCGGAGACCTTGGAGACGGTCGCCTCGTGGCCCATCTGGACGTCGTCGACGCGCACGTCGACGTAGGGGTAGGTATCGGTGCGCGAGATGGTGTCCACCAGCAGCGCATCGCACAGCACCGTCGAGGCGGAGTGCTCGGCACCGGGCATGACCTGGACCAGGCCGCGGTACGAGGAGCGGCCGCCGCCGCGGGAGATCGACTTCGAGACGATCGAGCTGGTGGTGCGCGGCGCCATGTGGACCATCTTCGCGCCGGTGTCCTGGTGCTGGCCCTCGCCGGCGAAGGCGGCGGAGAGGGTCTCGCCGCGGGCGTGCTCGCCCATCAGCCAGCAGGCCGGGTACTTCATGGTGACCTTGGAGCCGATGTTGCCATCGACCCACTCCATCGACGCGCCCTCCTCGACGGTGGCGCGCTGGGTGACCAGGTTCAGGACGTTGTTCGACCAGTTCTGGATGGTCGTGTAGCGCACGCGGGCGTTCTTCTTCACGATGATCTCGACGACCGCGGAGTGCAGCGAGTCGGTGGTGTAGACCGGCGCGGTGCAGCCCTCGACGTAGTGCACGTAGGAGCCTTCGTCGGCGATGATCAGCGTCCGCTCGAACTGGCCCATGTTCTCGGTGTTGATCCGGAAGTAGGCCTGGAGCGGGATCTCCACGTGGACGCCCGGCGGG
>DAHVRS010000344.1 GCA_027322375.1 Brachybacterium sp.
GGCGGCCGGGTCCAGGCCCATGTTGCGCTGGGCGGTGTCCATCGCGTCGGCGACCCCAAGGCCCCGCGACCACATGGTGCGGCGGAAGGCGAGGGTCGAGTCCCAGTCGATGTCGGCCGGGGCGCCGGGGGTGTTGTCGCCGTGGATCGTCGGCACCACGTGCACCGCGGCGTAGACGACCCGGGAGCGCAGCGGGGCGGTGGGGCGCGGGAAGGCGGCGGACTCGCTGAGCGCGATGCTGCGCAGCGTGCCGTCCTCGTCCAGCAGGGTCAGGTCCATGGTTCTCACACCTCCGTGAGGGGGTCAAGCTCGATGCGGCGGCCCTCGGCGGCGCTGGTCAGGCCGGTCTCGGCCAGGCGGACGCCGCGGGCGCCGGAGAGGAAGTCGAAGGGGTAGGGGCGGCCGTCGACGTAGTGGCGCAGGAAGTCCTCCCACTGCACCTTGAAGCCGTTGTCGAAGCCGTCGGGTCCTGCGTTGTCGGGGACCTCGATCCAGTCCTCGTAGTAGTCGTGCGAGTCCTTGACGTCGGGGTTCCACACCGGCTTCGGGGTGGCCTCGCGCGGCTGGATGTGCGCGCCGTGCAGACCCACGACCGCGGAGCCCTTCGTGCCGTCGACCTGGGACTCGACCAGTTCGTCGCGGCGGACGCGCACGTCCCAGCTGGAGTTCATCTGCACCACGGTGCCGCTCTCGAGGCGGAAGATGCCGTAGGCGGCGTCGTCGGCGGTGGCGGCGTACTGCTGCCCCCGCTCGTCCCAGCGCGTGGGGATGTGGGTGGCGGTCTGGGCGTAGACGTCCTCGATGCGGCCGAAGAGCTCCTCGATGACGTAGTTCCAGTGCGGGAACATGTCCGCGACGATGCCGCCGCCGTCCTCTGAGCGGTAGTTCCAGGAGGGCCGCTGGGCACTCTGCCAGTCGCCCTCGTAGACCCAGTAGCCGAACTCGCCGCGCACGGAGAGGATCTCGCCGAAGAAGCCGGAGTCGATCAGGCGGCGCAGCTTGAGCAGGCCGGGGAGGTAGAGCTTGTCGTGGACGACGCCGTTCACGACCCCGGCCCCCTTCGCCAGGCGGGCGAGCTCGAGCGCGTCCTCGAAGGACTCGGCGGTGGGCTTCTCGGTGTAGATGGCCTTGCCGGCGGAGATCGCCTTCTTCAGGTTCGCCACCCGCAGGTTCGTCACCAGCGCGTCGAAGTAGACCTCGTAGTCCGGATTCGCGAGCGCCTCGTCGACGTCGGTGGTCCAGTTCTTCAGGTCGTGGCGCTCGGCAATCGTGCGCAGCTTCTCCTCGTTGCGGCCGACGAGCAGCAGGTCCGGCACCAGCCGGTCTCCGTCGGCGATCTCGACGCCGCCCTGATCGCGGATGGCGAGAAGGGAGCGGACCAGGTGCTGGCGGTAGCCCATGCGCCCGGTCGCGCCGTTGACGATGATGCCGATCCTGCGTTCTGCCATGTGGCTGCTCTCCTTCGAGGTCGTCGGGCCGCACTCGCTGCCCCCGGGAACGGTAACCGCTTTCCGTTCTGAATGATTAAACCACGGAGCCACTCAGCCAGGCAAGCGCGTGCCGACCGCATCGGGTCCGCAGCGAGGAACGACGACCAGCCGGGGCGATCCGACACGGGCTCTCCGTGCCATCGGCCGCTCCGCGGCTCTGACAGCATGGGCACCATGCGACCGCATCGGCCCGGGCTCGGGCCGGCCCGATCGGCGGCATTCGCCCACATCGCAGAGGAGGTCACGGCCGTGACAGCACGAGACCGACGACCGGCGACCATCACCCGGCGAACGTTCGCGGGCGCGACGGTGCTCGCGCTCGCGGGCGGCCTCGCGGCCTGCACCGGGGGCGATCTCTCCGTCGAGCGCACCGAGCCCCCCGAGACCACGGTGCTGCCGGGCGACGATCTCCCTGCGGCGTCCGCCGCCCTGAGCGCGGCGCTGTTCACCTCCTCGGACGTCGCCGTCCTCGCCGACGAGGCCTCGCTCGAGGCGCTGCTGCCGACGCTCGAGGGCTTTCCCGCCCCGGTGCTGGCGGGCGTCGACCAGACGGTCGCCGACGAGATCGAGCGGCTCGGCCCCGGCACCCTCGTCGTCCCGGCGGGCGTCGATCCCGGCGATCTCGGGGACGGTCGGGAGGTCGTCGAGATCGACCTCTCCGCCGAGAACCCCGACCTCCCGAAGGTCTCCGCCGGGGAGGCGACCGCCGCCGTGACGCTGCTGATCGACCCGGAGGCGGCCTCGCCCGCGCAGGCGCTCGCGAGCGCCGTGGTGACGGCCGCGGGCGGCACCGTCGTCGAGACGCCCGGCGGGGACGTCAGCCGCAGCGGCGAGAGCGTCGCCGCGGCGAAAGAGGCGGCCGGAGAGGACGCCTCGGTGGGCGTGCTCGCGCTCGGCGATTCCTTCGGGGACGCCTCGTCGCTGATCGAGGCGCTGGGCCGGACGGCGACGACGACCGAGCTGCCCGGCGGCGGCATCACCGCCTTCCCCGGCCGGCGCATGATCGCGGCCTACGGCTCCCCCGCCGTGCCCTCGCTCGGGATCCTCGGCGAGCAGGACCTCGAGCAGACCCTCGAACGGGTCAAGGAGATGGCCGCCGAGTACGACGGGCTCGCCGAGGAGCCGATCGTCCCCGCCCTCGAGATCATCACGACCATCGCCTCCTCGGAGCCGGGCGGCGACGGGGACTACTCCTCCGAGCTCGGCGTCGAGGGCCTGCAGGAGTGGGTCGACGCGGCGGGCGAGACCGGGGTGTACGTGGTGCTGGACCTGCAGCCCGGCACCACCGACTTCCTCACCCAGGCGAAGCTCTACGAGGAGCTGCTGACCGCCCCGCACGTCGGCCTGGCGCTGGATGCCGAGTGGCGGCTGGAGCCGGGGCAGAAGCATCTCGCGCAGATCGGCTCGGTCACCGCGACGGAGATCAACGAGGTCTCCACCTGGCTCGCGGACCTCACGGCGGAGCACGGCCTGCCGCAGAAGGTGCTGATCCTGCACCAGTTCAACCTCTCGATGATCTCGGACCGTCAGGACGTGGACACCTCCCGCCCCGAGCTCGCGATCACCCTGCACGCCGACGGGCACGGCACCCCCGAGGACAAGCTCGCCACCTGGAACGCGCTCCAGCAGGACCTGCCGGGCGGGATCTTCATGGCGTGGAAGAACTTCCACGACGAGGACACCCCGATGTTCACCCCGAAGGAGACCTTCGCCCTCGAGCCGCGCCCCTGGTTCGTCTCGTACCAGTAGCCACTGCGCCGGCCAGGCCGGGCCGGATCAGGCGGCGCGGAGGTGGGCGAGCACGAGCCCGACGGGGATCGACAGCGCGGTCAGCACCAGCGCGGCGCGGAACACCCACAGCAGCCAGGTGGGCCCGTCGGCCCGGCGTCCGACGGCGCGGACCATCAGCACCATCGCCACCACCAGCAGCGCGCCGCCCGCGTCGACCAGCAGCGGCGCCCCGAGCACGGTCCCGCCGATCACGGCGAGGCCGCCGAGGTTCCAGGTGAGCAGCTCGGCCAGGAGCACGCCGCGGCCGGGGGCCCGGGCGGCGAGGCCGTGCTGCGCGATGCCGAGCACTCCCTGCAGCACGCCGCCGACGAGCACCTGAAAGGCCGCGGACCAGGAGCCGTGCTCGAGGCCGAGCGGTCCGGTGACCGCCGCGGTGAGCCCGCCGGTGAGCACCCAGACGAGGCCGAGCAGACGGAAGGGCAGGTCAGCGGGGGCAGGACGCGCGGTCGTCGAGGCGGCGGGCTCGGTCATGCCCCCATCCTGCGCCTGCCCGCCGAGCCCATGTCGCTCGGGAGCGGCCGGATGTGGCGCAGGGCTCGCCCCGGCTCAGATCCTGCGAGCCGGTGACATTCCGCCCTACCGGGATCGCGTCCGCCACGAGAGGCTGGGAGCACGACGCGCCCGCGCACAGGCCGTCGCGCGCACGACCACGGAGGAGAGCACCATGTCGAGCTTCAGCATCGGGGACGGGGTCCGCGCGACGGACGGCCCCATGCAGCACCAGTACGGGACCGTCGTGTACTTCCGCGAGGACGACGGCACGATCCTGGTGCGCTTCGGCGGCAGCCAGCAGCTCTACTTCCGCGAGGACGAGCTCGAGCCCTGGGCATAGTCCGTCCGCGCCGGAGTCGGGCCGGCGC
>DAHVRS010000345.1 GCA_027322375.1 Brachybacterium sp.
CTGGTGCGCACCGAGGGAGCCGACCGGCGCACCAGGGCGCGCCTGCTCTCGCTCGGGGTCAACGCCGTGGGTGTGGCGCTGATGATCGTGGTGTTCGCCTCCACCGCCTTCATCCCCACCGGCCTGGAGGTCGGGGCCGGCGCGGCCACGGCGGTGGTCGGACAGAAGCTGCTGGAGACGCTCTTCGGCGACGAGGCCGTGCGTCGCATGGCACGCGTCGCCCGCGAGCGTCTGACCACCCGCCTGGACGAGCTCGTCGCCGAGCGCGCCGGCCCTTTCCATGAGCGGCTCGAGGCGCTGGCCGGTCTCGGCGATCCGGCCGAGCTCGCAGTCGACGTCGACCAGCTCGAGCAGCTGGCGCAACAGATCCGGGAGGAGCGATGAGTCCGCGCGACGAAGGCGGTATCCACCCCCGCCACGAAAAAGACACCGGTCGCAGCGCGCGCACCGGCCGCGGCAGGCGCGCCGGGGAGGGCTCAGGACCCGCCGTCCCGCTGAACGAGCGGATCGACGCCCTGGGCCGCGCCGCCGACGCACTGGAGACCGTTGCCCCCGAGGCCGACGTCCAGGCCACCCGCGAGGTCCTCGACCGCATCGACCGCCGCCGCACCCTCTCAGCCGAGCACACCGTCATCGGTCTGTTCGGTGCCACCGGCTCCGGAAAGTCCTCCCTGCTGAACGCGCTCGTCGGCGCCGAGATCTCCCGGGTCGCGGTGCGCCGCCCCACCACCTCGCAGCCGGTGGCCGCCGTGCTGGGCGCCGCCGGCTCCGAACCGCTGCTGGACTGGCTCGAGGTCACCGAGCGGCACCAGCTCGATGGCGCCGGATCAGCCCTCGAGCATGCCGCCGCCCCGCAGCGCGGCTCCGGGCGCGGGCGGCGGCGCCGCGACCCCGAGTCCGGACGGCCGCCCGGGATGGTGCTGCTGGATCTGCCCGACCTCGACTCCGTCCAGCCGGCTCACCGCGCCCTGGCCGAGAGGAAGACCGCACTGGTCGACGTGATCGTGTGGGTCACCGACCCCCAGAAGTACGCCGACGCAGTGCTCCACCACGACTTCGTGCGCCCCTTCGCCGGCCACGACGCCGTCACCTTGATGGTGCTGAACCAGAGCGACCGCCTCCGCCCCGAGGAACGCGGGGCCGTGCTCGACTCCCTGGCCGGCATCGTCCGGGCGGAGGGACTGACCGCCGCCCCGGTGCTGGCCACCTCCGCCACCACCGGCGAAGGGCTCGAGGAGTTGCGCGAGCACCTCGTGGCCATCGCCCGCAGCCGGGAGGCCGCGGCGTTCCGCCAGCGCGCGGACCTCACCGCCGCCGCCGACCGCATGCACGAGGTCGCCGATCCAGCCGGACTGCCCGCCGCCGCCGATCCCGCGGACGTCGACGCCCTGGCCCAGGACCTGGCCGTCGCCGCCCGCGTGGACGAGGTCGCCACCGCCGTCGGCTCCTCCTACCGCTACCGCGCCGGCAACCGTGTGGGCTGGCTGCCCTTGCGCTGGCTGCGCCGGGTGCGACCGGATCCGCTGCGCCGCTGGAACATCGGCCAGCAGCGCGACGGGCAGGGCCTGGAGCGCACCTCGCTCCCCGAGCCGGACGCCGCCTCCGCCGCCCGGGCCTCGGGAGGCGTGCGCCGCTTCGCCGATGCGTCCTCGGCCGGCGGCAGCGAGCCATGGCGCGCGGCGGTCCGTGGTGCCGCCCGCTCCCGGGAGCCGGAGCTGCCCGAGGCCCTCGATCAGGCCATCGCCCGCACCGACCTGCGTTCTCGCGCCGGCTCGTTGTGGTGGCCGGTGCTGGACGTGCTGCAGTGGCTGGTCCTGCTGATCGGGGTGGTCGGCCTGGGATGGCTGGCTCTCAACATG
>DAHVRS010000349.1 GCA_027322375.1 Brachybacterium sp.
TCTAACAGTCTAGTGAATTCTTCGGCACAGAACGATGCATAGGTGGCGACCGCTACCGCACACCGTTTCCTGCCTCGGGGCGGGCAGGGAGGTCGCCTCCTCGGGCGCGATGGGGCGGCGCATGTGCAGCCAGGTGCGCACCATGTCGTAGCCGGCCGCCTCGAGGAAGGCCTGCCGGTCGGTGTCGAGCTCGTTCGTATCGGTGGTGAGCTTCGTGGTCTCCACCCCGCGGGCGCGGGCGAAGGAGCCGCCCACCTCGAGCGCCCAGTCCAGCAGCGAGGCCGCGAGCGCCTCCCGCTCGGGGGCGTCCTCGGCGAGGACGAACTGGACGTTGGTGCGCCCGCTCGCGCGGTCCTCGAGCGCGATCCACGCCAGCGGCGGCAGATCGAGCGACGGGGCGCCGTCGGCCGCTGCGGGGACGACGACCACCTGGCGCCGCGCCCAGGACTTCAGCCCCACCATGCGTGAGCGCATCGCGGGCTCCGAGGCGGCGGCCTCGGGATCGAAGCGGCGCATCGCCGCGGTGAGCAGGGCGGTCACGGGCTGCACGTCCTCGCTCTGCGGCACGCGTGTGGCGAACCGGCCCTCGAGGGCGGCGGGCAGGACGGGCGGGAAGTGATCCACGAGCAGCATCCGTCCATCCTTCCACGAGCATGGCGCGAACCCTGGGCGTCTGCGTGCCCAGGCCCGGCGCGCTGGATATCCGAGCGGGCTGGAATGCGGAGCGTGCTGGAATGCGGAGAGGCCGCGCACAGCGCACGACCCCGCCGCCCGTGAAGGGCGACGGGGTCGTGCTGCTGCCGGTCGGGGCCGAGGAGCCCCTTATCTGGTGCCGACCCCGGGGGAGGAGCCGGTCTGGACTCAGCGCTCGGCAGCACCCACCGGGTCGCGGCCATCGCGGTCGCGGGAGAGGGCGTCATCGGATGCGTCCGACCCGCCTGCCCCGTCGGCCGCATCGCCGGCCTCGACCGCGTCCTGGCCGATGACCGGGATCGGGTCGGTGCGGGGGTGGAGGTCCTCCGGCTCGGAGCCGGTGCCGCCGAGCTCCGCGGCCGTGTCGATGCCGGGCTGCGCGGCCTGCTCCTCCGCGGTCTCGACGGTCTCGCGCAGCGGCACGTGCTTGATGAACAGCGACAGCAGCAGGGCGAGCGCCGCGAACGGCACGGCGGTGAGGAACACGTCGTGCATCGCAACGCTCAGGCCCCCGCGGATCGGGTCCACGAGGAACTCAGGCAGCTTCGCGAGCGCCGACGGGTCCAGCACAGCGTTCTCGAGCGAGCCGAGGTCCGCGCTGCCGGAGGCCTGTAGAGCGGCGAGCTGCTTCGGGGGCAGCGCCGCGATGCGCTCGGGGATGGCGGTGGTCATCGAGGCGGTCATGACGGTGCCGAGCACCGCGGTGCCCACGGTCGAGCCGATGTTGCGGAAGAACTGGACCGCAGCGGTGGCGGTGCCGAGCTCGCGTCGCTCCACGGCGTTCTGCACGATGAGGGTGTACACCTGCATCGACAGGCCCAGGCCCAGGCCGATCACGACCATCGCGAGGGTCAGGTGCCACTGCGAGTCGCCGTAGGAGAGGTTCGCGAGCAGCAGGTAGCCCACCACCATCACCACACCGCCCAGGATGAGGAAGGGGCGGTAACGGCCGGTGCGGGAGATGAGCAGGCCCACCACGATCGAGGTGAGGATCATCGCGACGGACTGCGGCACGAGGATCATGCCGGAGTTCGTGGCGGAGACGCCCATGACGCCCTGCGCGTAGACGGGGATGTAGATGATCGCGCCGAACATCGCCACCGCGATCGCGAAGGACGCGGCGACGGAGAGCGCCACGATCGGGCGCATCAGCAGGTGCAGCGGGAGCAGCGGCGCCTCGACCTTCGTCTCGGTGATCACGAAGGCGATCAGGAGCACCGCGGCCGCGGCGTACATCCCGAGGATGACGGGGGAGGTCCACTCGTGGTCGCCGCCGCCCCAGGTGGTCGCCAGCAGTGCGAGCACGAGGCCCGGGGTGAGGGTGAGGATGCCGAGGTAGTCGACCTTGCCGCGCTGCTGCGAGGCCTCGAGGTGCAGGAAGCGCAGGATGAACACGAAGGCGACCACGCCGATCGGCAGGGTGAGGTAGAAGGCCCAGCGCCAGCCGAGGTGGTCGGTGACCGCGCCGCCGATCAGCGGGCCGGCGATCGAGGTGACACCGAAGACCGCGCCCATGATGCCCTGGTACTTGCCGCGCTGACGCGGCGGGATGATGTCGCCGATGATCGTCTGGCTCAGCGGCATCAGGGTCCCCATGCCCAGGCCCTGCACGGCCCGGGCGAAGACCAGGAACCAGAAGCCCTGGGAGAGGCCGGCGAGGATCGAGCCGAGCATGAACACGGCGAGGCCGCCGAGGTAGAACCAGCGGCGCCCGTAGAGGTCGGAGAGCTTGCCGACCACCGGCACGGCGACGGCGGAGACGAGCATCGCGGCGGTCGCGATCCAGTTGTAGTGCTCCACGCCGCCGAGCTCGGCCACGATGCGCGGCATCGCGGGGCCCACGACGGTCTGGGAGAGGGAGGCGACGAACATGCCGAGCATGAGGCCGACGAAGACGAGCTTGCCGTGGCGGTCCAGGCCCGTGAAGGCGGCGGGGCTCGTGGCGCCGGGCTGCGGCGCGGAGGTGGTGGATGCGTTCATGAGGTCCTCGGGGGTCGAGCGGCAGGGGAGGCAGCGGTCCCAGCACCCCGTCGGGCTGCGACTCGGCAATGCTACAGAGATGTTGCATTGACTGCACTATTGCATCCAGTGCAAGTCTTGTGAGATGGCGGACCTACCATGGGACGCGTGAGTCAGAGTCATGCCCTTCCCGAGCCCGACCCCGGACCTGCCCAGGCGCGCGGGCTGCGCGCGCAGAAGAAGCACCAGACCCGCCTGGCGATGCACCGCGCCGCCCTCGAGCTCGTAGTCGAGAAGGGGCTCTCAGGGGTCACCGCGCAGATGATCGCCGAGCGGGCAGGTGTCTCCACCCGCACTTTCTTCAACCACTGGGCCACCAAGGAGTCCGCGATCCTCGGCGTGGTCGGGGACGAGGGGATCCGCGCTGTCGCCTCACTGCGGGAGAAGCTCGAGGAGATGGAGGCGCGCGATGCGCTGCGCGCCGTGCTGCGCGAGGGGATCGCGAACATCCCCGTGGATCCGGGGCTGCGCGATCTGAAGAAGCACGTCATGGCTGAGGAGCCGAGCCTCCAGCTCATCTCCAGCGGCAATCTCCACGCCATGCAGAACGAGCTCGTGGACGTAATCGAGGAGGCGCTCGACGGCGAGTATGCCCGCGATCATGCCGTGATCCTCGTGCAGGTCTCCTTCGCGCTGACCCGGAGCGCCTTCGCGATCTCGATGCGCCGCGGGATCGACCTCGTGCGCGCCTTCGACCAGGTCATCGAGCTCTACGACTCCGGCGAGTTCAACCGCTGAGCCCGTGCGCCAGGCTCCCACGCCTCAGCGCAGCAGGCGCCCGCTGCCCGTGGTCCAGCCGCGCCCGTCGGCCAGGCGGTCGGCGACCCCGCGCTCGAGGCGGGTGCGGCGGGGGAGCGTGGACGGCTCCACCGGCGGCCGCAGCGCGAAGGTGAAGAACAAGGCGCCGTCGGCCCCGTTCGGGTTGCTGCCGATCATCTGCCAGCGCTCCGCGAAGCGGGCGAGGTTCGAGTCCGGTCCCGTGATCTCCGCGAACTGGTCGCTGAGCAGCCAGGAGTCGCAGGTGAACTCGTGCCCGAAGCGGGGTGCGTCCGCGGGACGGTCCTCGTTCAGGTCCTCGTAGTGGGTGGTGAAATACGCGACGGCGGCGTCGAAGGAGGCGTCGACCGCCTCAGGGGTCAGGGGGCCTGCCGCGGGGATATGGGTGCCCACCACCCAGCGCTCCGGCTCCTGGTCGGAGGTTCGCTCGGCCCCGTGCTCGAGCCGGGCCACGCGGCGGCGCGAGAGGTCGAACTGGAGCCGGCCCAGGTGCACCAGACGCCCCGCCCAGTTCATCGACACCCAGTTCA
>DAHVRS010000297.1 GCA_027322375.1 Brachybacterium sp.
CCGTCCCTCCCAGTTCGCTGACTTCCAGTGCAACGCCGCGATGGGACTGGCCAAGCGCCTGGGCCGCACGCCCCGCGACATCGCCGCGGACATCCTCGCGGCCGTGGATCTCGAGGACATCGCCGAGACCCCGGAGATCGCCGGGCCCGGCTTCCTGAACATCCGCCTGCGCACCGACTGGATCGCCGCGCAGACCGCCGAGCTCGCCGCGGATGACCGCCTCGGCGCGCCTGCGCCGGCAGCGCCCCAGACCGTGGTGCTGGACTACTCGGCACCGAACGTCGCCAAGGAGATGCACGTCGGCCACCTGCGCACCACCGTGGTGGGCGACTCGATCGCCCGCACGCTGGAGAAGCTGGGCCACTCCGTGGTGCGCCAGAACCACATCGGCGACTGGGGCACCCCCTTCGGCATGCTCATCGAGCACCTCCTCGAGGTGGGCGAGGACAGCGCCGAGGCCGAGCTGCTGAAGACCGATCCGAACGCCTTCTACCAGGCCGCGCGCGCGAAGTTCGACGTCGCCGAGAGCGCCGGGGCCGCAGAGGACGGCAGCGACTTCGCGTCCCGCGCCCGCAGGCGCGTCTCCACCCTGCAGTCCGGGGACGCCGAGTCCCTGCGCATCTGGACGAACCTGGTGGAGCTGTCCAAGCAGTACTTCCACCGCATCTACGACATGCTCGACGTGACCCTCACCGACGAGCACCTGGCCGGCGAGTCCAGCTACAACGACCAGCTCGACATCGCCTGCAAGCAGCTCGAGGCCGACGGGATCGCGACGATCTCCGACGGCGCGCTGTGCGTCTTCCCCGAGGGCTTCCTGGGCCGTGACGAGCAGCCGCTGCCCCTGATCATCCGCAAGTCCGACGGCGGCTACGGCTATGCCACCACCGACCTCGCCGCGATCCGCCACCGCGTGGACACTCTCGGAGCGGACCGCATCGCCTATGTGGTCGGCGCCGCCCAGGAGCTGCACTTCCAGATGGTCTTCAGCACCGCCCGCGAGGCCGGCTGGCTGCCGGACGACGTCCAGGCGCGGCACGTGAAGATCGGCTCGGTCCTCGGTGAGGACGGGAAGATCCTGCGCACCCGCTCCGGCTCCTCGCTGCGCCTGATGGCGCTGCTCGAGGAGGCGGTCGCGAAGGCCCGCACCGTCATCGACGAGCTGCGTCCGGACCTGCCCGAGGCGGAGCGTGAGCAGATCGCGCACGACATCGGCATCGGCGGCGTGAAGTACGCGGACCTCTCCACCGCGCACGACTCCGACTACACCTTCGACCTCGACCGGATGCTGGCCCTGACCGGCAACACCGCCCCGTACCTGCAGTACGCGGTGGCGCGGATCCGCTCGATCGGCCGCCGCGCCGCGGCGGAGGGCGTCGTTGCGGCGGAGGCGCCGCTGGTGCAGAACGATGCGGAGCGCGCACTCGCGCTGCAGCTGCTCGAGTTCGGGCCCACCCTCGCCGCGGTCGGCGCGGAGTACGAGCCGCACCGCCTGTGCGCCTATCTCTTCGCGCTCGCGCAGGCGTTCACCGGCTTCTACGAGGCCTCCCCCATCCTCAAGGAGGCCGACGCGGAGGTGCGTGCGGGCCGTCTCGCTCTCGCCCAGCTCACCGAGCGGGTGCTGGTCGAGGGGCTCGACGCGCTCGGGGTGAACGCACCGCAGCAGATGTGACTGCCGGGTAGGTCCCGCTTCGTCCGGGTTCGTGACCGAAACGTGCCCGGACGTTACCCAACCGTGCCCGGTACAGGCGGTCAATCCGCTGGTCGGAGGCGTGCTGGCTTCCTACTCTTGAGCAGTGCCTCTGATCCGTTCCGCCCACCTCGTGCTGTGGGCCGCCTATGCGCTGACGGTGCTGACGCACCTCGGGGCGGTCATGGCCGATGCGGAGGTGCTGCGGCGCCTTACCCAGCCGCTGTTCGCGCCGCTGCTCATGGCGATCCTGCTCACCGCGATGCCGCATCGCAGCCGGACCACGGTCCTGCTCATGGCAGGACTGTTCTTCGCATGGTGCGGTGACTCGCTCGGGCAGCTGATCCCCGGTGCGATCCAGCAGATCACGGTGGGCGGGTTCCTGCTGGCGCTGGTCTGCTACGCGGCGGCGCTCGCCCCGCTGTGGGCCCGCTCCCGCGATCCGATGCGGCTCGCGCTCGCGATCCCCTACGGCGCAGTGGTGATCGGCTTGTTCGTCGCGTGCGCCGACGGTGCGGGGCCGCTCCTGCCGGGCGTGGCCGCCTACGCGGTCGCGCTCGCGCTGATGGCCTTCCTCTCCGCGGGCGGGAACGGCATGACCTGGACCGGCGGAACGCTGTTCCTGCTGTCCAGCTCGCTGCTGGCGATGGACTGGTTCCTGCCGGGCGCGTCGATCTCGTACAGCACCGAGCTGGTGATGCTCACCTACACCGTCGGGCACGCCCTGCTGATCGGCGGCATGATCCGCACCCAGCCGAGCCGGCGCTGGACGAGCTGCCGGCCCGGCGCCGCGCTCGTCATCGTGGAGAGCTGAGCACCCTCGCCAGGAGGGCCGCCTGCTCGCGGTGGAGGCGCTCGATGTCCTCGCCGCGCAGGGGCAGCAGCTGCAGCCCCATCCGCCCGCTGATCTCCCGGTAGGAGAGGTCCGCGCCGTTCTCCTCGAGCTGCAGGCGCGCCACCCGCACCTCGCCGAGGAACAGATCGCGCAGACCCACGCTGAGGTGGATCGGCGGCAGTCCCTCGAGGCTCGCGTTCAGCGGGGAGAGGTCCGGGTCCTCCAGTGGGGTGCGTCCGGCGTAGCGGCGAGCCGCATCGCGCAGTAGGCGCCGCTCGTGCACGGGGTCGACCTGGTCGGTCTCGGTCATCCCGGCGTTGGACAGCTCGAGGTCGAGCCACGGCGACATGAGCAGGAGCGCCTCGGGCGCCGGCACGGTGGGGTCCTCGCGCAGGCGACGCGCGACGACCACGGCGAGGCCCGCACCGGAGTGCTGACCGGCCAGCGCCCAGCGCCGGCCCTCGAGGCGTCCCTGCTCCGCGAGCGCGTGCAGCGCCGCCTCGACGTCATCGCGGGCGACGGGGTGCTGGTGGTCGGGGGCGTTGCGGTAGTCGATCATGAGGCCCGCGCAGCCCAGGCGCTCCACCTGGCGCGACAGCCAGGACCAGTCGCTGGTGAAGGGGCCGGAGACGTAGGCGCCGCCGTGGAGGAACACGACGATGCCCTGATCGGCGCGGTGCTCGTCGAGCCAGATGGTGCGGGTGCGGCCCAGCATCTCCTGCTCGATCGCATGGGCCTTCAGGACATGCGTGGGGGGCTGCGGGCTGCGCGCCTCGCGCAGCGCCTGATGGGTGAGGGCCGAGGGGATCGGGATGCGGCGCACCGCGCGCGCCCCTGTGGTCACGGCGTCTCGAATCCTGCCCATCACTGCCTCCTGTCCGCGACCCGTGCGGGTCGCCTCGCTGACGGATGCGACCAGCGTAACGAACCGGGCTGGATGTGCAGCAGATACCCTGCGGGAATGCCGACCTCTGCCGCTCCCCTGCTCGTCCTCGTCGCAATGCCCGAGGAGGCCGCGCCGCTGCACGCGCGCCTCGCCGAGCCGTCCCCGATCGCGCCCCCCTTCACCGCCGGGGTCGACGCGATGCGCGGCCGCCTCGCCGGGCAGGACACGGTCGTGGTCACCACCGGGATCGGGGTCGCCGCCGCGACCGCCGCCGCGACCTGGGGGATCCTCACTCTCTCCCCGCGCCTCGTGATCGCGGCGGGCTCCTGCGGCGGTCTCGCGGCCGACGTCGAGGTGGGCACGCTGATCGTCGGCGAGTCCTTCACCTGGTCGATCGCGGATGCGACCGCCTTCGGCTACGCACCCGGTCAGGTCCCCGGCGGGCCCGAGCGCTACGAGGCCCCGCACGAGTGGGTGGACCGCGCCGAGCAGGCCGCGCGAGCCTCCGAGGATCCCGCCGCCCCGCACGGGGTGCGCCGTGGCCTGATGCTCGCCGGGGACGCCTTCGTCACCGCGGACATCGCCGCGCCGATGCGAGAGAGGTTCCCCACGGCGCTCAGCGCGGACATGGAGACGACCGCGAGCGCCCGCACGGCCGAGGCGCTCGGCGTGCCCTTCGTCGCGCTGCGCGCCGTCTCCGATCTCTGCGGACCCGCTGCTGACCAGCAGTTCCATCTCGAGCTGGAGATCGTCGCGGAGACCTCCGCCCGCGCCGTCCAGGCGCTCGCGGAGGACCTCGCCGGCTGACCGGCAGCTGCCCCCGCAGGACCTGCGAGCAGGCACGAGATGCGTGCCAGGACCTGACGGGAGCGGTGCAGAGGGCTACGGTGCAGGGAGGTTATCCCTGTCCCCGACCCCTGGAACGAGGAAAAGTGTCCGCTTCGACGGCTCCCCGATCCCCCTCCTCCCCTCCCGACGACCGCCCGGCAGAGCCCCAGTACGGCCTGTCCAAGCCGGTCTTCTTCATCGCCGGCGGCATCATCCTGCTCGCGGTCCTGTTCGCGCTGATCCTCCCGGACGTGTTCAACTCGGCGATCTCCACCTTGAACGCGACCGTGGTCAGCTCGATCGGCTGGTACTACGTCCTGGCGGTCACGGCCTTCGTGGGCTTCGGCATCGTCGTCGCCGTCAGCCGCATGGGCGACATCAAGCTCGGCAAGGACGATGACGAGCCCGAGTACTCCCTCTTCTCCTGGTTCGCGATGCTCTTCGCCGCCGGCATGGGCATCGGCCTCGTCTTCTGGGGCGCTGCCGAGCCGCTGACCTTCTTCTCCGAGAACGGCGCCCCGCCGAACGCGGCGGGCCTCGAAGCACCGGCGCGTGCCGAGCGCGCGCTGGGACAGACCTTCCTGCACTGGGGCCTGCACGCCTGGGGCATCTACGTGGTCGTGGGCCTCGCCGTCGCCTACGCCGTGCATCGCAAGGGCCGCCCCGTCTCGATCCGCTGGGCGCTCGAGCCGATCCTCGGCAAGCGCACCGACACCTGGATCGGTGACGTCATCGACATCATCGCGCTGGTGGGCACCCTGTTCGGTATCGCGACCTCGCTCGGCTTCGGCGTGAACCAGATCGCCGCGGGCCTCGACCACCTCGGCGTGCTGCCGAACTCCACCACCGTGCAGGTCATCATCGTCATCGTCGTGACGGCGCTGGCCACCCTCTCCGCGGCGTCCGGCGTGGACAAGGGCATCAAGCTGCTCTCGAACCTCAACATGGGCCTGGCGGCGCTGCTGCTGATCACCGTGCTGATCCTGGGCCCGACGCTCTTCCTGCTGCGCGACGTGGTCTCGAACATCGGCTTCTACCTGCAGAACTTCCTGCAGCTGGCCTTCCAGACCCTGCCCTTCCGCGGTGAGGAGGGCGCCACCTGGATCAACGGCTGGACCACCTTCTACTGGGGCTGGTGGATCTCCTGGTCGCCCTTCGTGGGCGTGTTCATCGCCCGCATCTCCAAGGGCCGCACGGTGCGTCAGTTCATCACCGGCGTGCTGCTGGTGCCGACGGCGCTGACCTTCCTGTGGTTCACGGTCATGGGCGGCACCGCGCTGTACAAGTCCGTGATCGAGGGCGTCGACTTCACCGGCGGCACCGGGGACATCGACCCCAACACCGCCCTGTTCGACACCTTCACGCACCTGCCCGCCGGCGCTCTGCTCTCCGGCATCGCCGTCGTGCTCGTCTCGATCTTCTTCATCACCAGTGCCGACTCCGGTGCGTTCGTGATGGACATGATCGCGCACAAGGGCGACCCGAACCCGCCGCGGATCACCCGTATCTTCTGGGCCTCGTCCTCGGGCATCATCGCCGCCTCGCTGATCTGGGTCAGCTCGCTGTCCGGTGACGAGGGCGCCTCGGGCATGACGGCGCTGCAGTCGCTCGCGCTGCTGTCCGCCCTGCCGTTCTCCGTGGTGATGATCGGCATGTGCGTCTCGCTGTGGCGCTCCCTGTCCCGCGAGGTGAAGGTCATCGAGCGGCTCGAGCTGCGACTGCGTCAGCGCGAGTTCATCGAGCGCTACTCCGGCGAGATCTCGGAGCGGATCGACGAGCGCGTCGATCAGCGCATCGAGGAGGCGGTCCCCGGGCAGGTGGCCGAGCACCTCGCGACGTTCACCTCCGAGATCCCGATCCAGGCTCCGCCCGGCTCCCCGGCCCGTGAGGGCCAGGGCCGCGGCTTCGGCCTCGGCCGGCGCCGGAGGAAGGACTCCCCGGAGGAGTGACCCCGGTCCCGCGTGGCGGTGCGCTCAGCGCGCCGCCACGTGGGCCAGCTCGTCACCGTCGACGAGTGCCCGCAGATTGCGGGCGATCCGCTCATCGGCCCCCACGGGGCGGCCACCGGCCGCGTGCGGGGTGATGAGCAACCGCGGAGCGTCCCACAGCGGATCCTCCGCCGGCAGCGGCTCCGGCTCGGTGACATCGAGCGCGGCGCCGCCCAGCGTGCCCGCCTCGAGCGCTGCCCGCTGCGCCTCCTGGTCCACGGTCGCACCGCGCCCCACGTTCACCAGCAGCGCGTGGTCGGGCAGGGCCGCGAGCACCTCCTCGCCGACGATCCCGGCGGTCGCCTCGGTGGCGGGCAGGATGTTGATCAGCACGTCCGTCTCCGGCAGGGCCGCGAGGACGTCGCCGTCGGCGATCACCGCGAAACCGGCGCGCTCCCCCGCGCTGCGGGCCGCACCGCGCACCTCGGCGCCGAGGGCGCGCAGCAGCTGGGCGAGGGTCTGCCCGATCTGACCGAAGCCCCAGATGAGCACCCGGGCACCCAGCAGCGTCGTGATCCTGCCCTCGGGGTGCAGCGGCTGCAGGCCGCCGAGCTCGCTGGACCATTCGTGACGGGCCTGCGCCTCACGGCACTCGGGAAGGCGACGCACCAGGGTGAGCAGCAGGGCGAGCGCGTGCTCGGTGACGGTCGCGGAGTGCAGTCCCGCCCCGGCCGCGATCGGCACGTCCTCGCGGAAGCCGGCGGCGAGGATGCCGTCCACTCCGGCGGAGAGCGACTGCACGAGCCGCAGCTCGGTGAGGTGCTCCGCGGCGGAGGCGAGGTGGCGGCGGGAGGCTCCCCAGACCACGAGCACCGCGGCGTCGTAGTGCTCGGCAGGGATCTCGGCGCGGGCGTCGACGACCGCGGCCTCCCACCCCTCGGGCAGGGTCGGGGAAAGCGGCATGGTGTCAGGGAGGAGGATCTTCATGCCCCCACAGTAGTTCGGGAGGGCCCTGACCGGTCCGATAGCCTTTCCGCATGCGTTCTCGCCGCTTCGCTCCCTTGTCCCTGCTGCGCCGGGCGGGGAGGGACCTGGCGCATGCGGTCGGCACGGTCACCCGCGGCACGGGACGGCGCGCGCGGCGCACCGCCATCATGGCTCCGCTGGACACGGGCGGTTTCCTCGGTGCCTCGGTGACCGCGTGGGTGTCGACCTCCCCGAGCATGCTGCCGCGCACCTGGTGGATGTGGGCAGCGAACATCGGCCTGTCCGAGGTGTACGGCTATGCGAGCGGGGCGATGATCCGTCAGGTGGTCCGACGGGCCGCGCCCGCGCTCGGCCTGCATGTGGCGATCGCGCCGGATCACCGTCGCCGCGCCCGCTTCGTCGGCGCCTCCGCGCTCGTGGGGATCACCGCCTACTCGTGGGTGCGCGGCGTGCTGCGTCAGCGGGAGATCAGCCATCTCGTGCAGGAGGAGCCGAAGAACCTCGCCACCCATGTGGTGGGCACTGCGGCGGGGCTCGGCGCCTCCTTCGCCGCTCTCGCCGTCGCGCGGGCCACGAGCGAGACGGCGGCGCTCTACCGGGCGCTGCTGCGGCCTCATCTCCCGCCCCGCGCGGTGAAGATCCTCTCCCTCGTGCTCACCGCGGCGACGGTCGCGGTGCTCGTGGACCGGCTGATCCGGGGCCGGGTGCTGGAGGCGATGATCGAGCGGGCCGAGGCCGCGAACCGGCTCATCGCCCCGGATGTGCCCCGTCCCGCCTCGCCGCTGCGCTCCGGCTCACCGGCGTCGCTGGAGAGCTGGGCCTCGCTCGGCGCGCCGGGGCGGAAGATCGTCTCCGGCGGCCCGGACGTCGAGCTGCTCTCCCGCACCCTCGGCGAGAGCGCGCGAGAGCCGATCCGCGTCTATGCCGCGAAGTCCTCCTCCCGCACGCTCGAGGAGACGGTCGCGGCGGTGCTCGCGGAGCTGGACCGCACGGACGCCTGGGACCGGAAGGTGCTGGTGCTGTTCACGGGGACGGGCACGGGCTGGCTGCAGGAGTGGTCGCTCTCCGCGATCGAGTTCCTCACCGGCGGGAACTGCGCGACCGCCTCGATCCAGTACAGCTTCTACCCCAGCCCCCTCACCTATCTCGTGGACCGGCGCTCCCCGCAGCGCGCGGGCCGGCTCCTGCTCGGCGCCGTGCGGCGCCGGCTAGCGGAGCTCCCGCCCGAGCGCCGGCCGCGCCTGTTCGTGGCCGGGGAGTCGCTGGGCTCCTTCGGCGGGCAGTCCGCCTTCCGTGATGTCCCGGAGATGCTGCGCAGCGTGGACGGGGCGGTGTGGACGGGGACGCCGAGCTTCACGCCGCTGTGGCAGCAGCTCTGCGCCCGCGCCCGTCCCGGATCCCCCGCGATCGCGCCGATCATCGACGGTGGGCGGAACGTCCGTGTCGTGACCCGGCCGCGGGACCTGCACCGGGACTACTGGGGCGGGCTGTACGAGCCGTGGCAGGAGCCGCGCGTGGTCTATGCCCAGCACCCCTCGGATCCGGTGGTGTGGTTCGATCTGCCGCTGCTGTGGCGGGAGCCGGCGTGGCTGCGGGAGCGGGTGGGGCATGACGTGACCCCGGCGATGCGCTGGTTCCCGTGGATCACCTTCTGGCAGATCGCGGCGGACATGCCGCTGTCGATCACGGTCCGCGGCGGGCACGGGCACGCCTATCGCGAGGAGATGGTGCCGATCTGGGCGGCGGTGCTGGGCCAGGACGTGCCCGAGGAGCAGCTGCCCGCGCAACGTCGCCGGCACGCGGAGATCATCGCCGCGATCCGGACCTACCACCCGCAGGGGTGAACGGGGTCAGGGAGTGGGGCCGACGGCCACGGGCCGGGACGGGTCCGCGCTCCACTGCGACCAGGAGCCGGGGAACAGCCGCACGTCGGTGAAGCCGGCCGCCTCGAGGGCGAGCAGGTCGTGGGTCGCGGTGACCCCGGAGCCGCAGTACACGATCGTCGGCCGGTCCTCGCGGGCACCCGCTGCGGTGAAGCGCTCCCGCAGCGCTTCCGCCGGCAGGAAGCGGCCGTCGGCGCCGAGGTTCCCGCTGTAGGGGAGGTTCACGGCCCCCGGCACGTGCCCGGCGCGCGGATCGACGGGCTCGACCTCGCCGCGATAGCGCGCCGCGGCGCGCGCGTCGATCACGAGCGCACTGCCGTCGGCCGCGGACGCAGCGACCTCGTCGGCCGTTGCGAGCCGCGCGGCGGGCCACTCCCGCACGGGCACGTCGCCCTCAGCGGGGCTGACGTCATCGGTCGCGAGCTCGCCGTCCCAGGCACGGAGGCCACCGTCGAGCAGGGCGGCGTCGTGCCCGAGCGCACGCAGCATCCACACGAGCCGGCCCGCGGGGGCGCCGTCGCCGTCGTCGTAGGCGACCACACGCGAGCCCTCCGTCACGCCGGCGCGGCGCAGCGAGGCGGCGAAGTCCGCCGGCTCGGGCAGGGGGTGCCGGCCCGCCTCGGGACGGGCCGGTGCGGCGAGAGAGGTGTCGAGGCCCACGTAGACCGCGCCCGGCAGGTGGCCGGTGAGATAGGTGTGGTGCCCCTTGGAACCATCCAGCGCCCAGCGCACATCCAGCAGGTGCAGCGAGGCGTCGTCCTCCAGCAAGGCGTGCAGGCCCTCGACGGACAGCAGCGGCGGCAGGGCGTCGCGCACACTCTCGGTCACGGTCTCAGCCCTTCAGCTGCAGGTCCACGCGCACCAGGCGGTGGTCGGAGGCGTCCACGAGCTCCGCGCCGGGCTTGCCGGGCGCGGGCCAGTACACGGCGGAGGAGACCACCTGGAGGGAGCGGGAGGGCAGCACGTAGTCCACGCGCAGGTTCCCGGGAGCGGGGTCGTCACCGAAGTCGGCGGTGTCAAGTCGGGGATCGCCCTCATGGGAGGCGTTCGCGCCGCCCTGCTCCTCCGCCGCGGTGGGACCGCCCTCGCTGCGCGGGGAGGTGTCCTGGATCCGCGGGTGGGTGAGCAGCTGGTCGATCGCGCCGGGCCAGGAGTCGCCGTCGACGGGGTCGGAGTTCATGTCGCCGAGCACCACGAACTGGGCGTCGGCGCGCAGACCGCCGGCAGTGCCGTCATCGTCCGTGATCCAGGCGGAGCGTCGGCCGGGGCTGAGGTAGTCCGCCCACAGCCGGATCTCGTCGTTGTTGCGGCGCTGATTGCGCTTCTCGGGGCCGTCGAAGCTGGGCGGCGTGGGGTGGGAGGCGAGGACGTGGAGGGTCGCCTGGCCCACGCGCACGGGCACGTCCCAGTGGGACTTCGAGGACAGGCGCAGCACGGCCGCGGCCTCCTCGCCGTAGAACTCGGTGGGCAGGAGGTTGCTGGGCATGTCCTGCCAGCGCAGCTTCTGGAAGGTGCGCACCTGCTCGGTGAGGATCGGGTAGCGGGAGAGGACGACCATGCCGTACTGCCCGGGGAACTCGCCGAAGCCGTAGGCATCGCCAGAACCGCCCACGGCGCCGTCGCGGTCCAGGTCCTGGCCGCTGGGCACACCCGTGTTCACCGGTGCGGTGAAGGCGTAGGGGTAGAAGACGGGGCTCTTCCCGTTCTGCGGGACCTCGAGGTACTTCTCTCGCAGGAGGTCCACGGCGCGGCCGGCGTCATCGTGGTCGACCTCGTTCAGCAGCAGCACGTCGGGGTTGTTGATCTGCACGATCTCCGCGATCTTGCGCGCCTGCGCGTCCTCGCCGGTGGCGAGATCCTCGACGAGCTGGCCGTCCTCGGGCCGGTTCAGGGAGGTGTTGAAGGTCGCGACCCGCAGGTGCTGGAACACGCCTCCGCGCCGTCCGGCGGGCTCCGCGGCCTGCGCCGCAGCGGGCAGGCCCAGTCCTGCGGCAGCTGCCGCGACGAGGGCTCGACGACGGGTGAGGCGTGCAGTCATGCCTCCATTGTGCACGCCATCCCATCATCGGGGACAGCCGGTCCCCTCCGCGCCAGCCTTGTCGATGCCAGACTGGTGCCATGAGGATCACATTTCTGGGCACCGGCCGTATGGGCACTGAGCTGGCCCTTCACCTGCTGAAGGACCATGATCTGACCGTCTGGAACCGCACTCCGGAGCGCACTGCGCGTCTGGCGGAGGCGGGCGCTGCGGTCGCGGAGAGCGCGGCGGAGGCGGTGGCCGGGGCGGAGCTCGTGGTCACTTCGCTGTTCGGTCCGGACGCGGTGCGGGAGACGGTCCTCGCCCCCTCGCTGATCCCTTCGGGGGTGCCGTGGGTGGACACCACCACCGTCTCCCCCGCCGATGCGGAGGAGTTCGCCGCCGCGGTGCCCACCTATGTGGGGGTGCCGATAGTCGGCTCGCTGGGCCCGGCCCGTGAGGGCGCGCTCGGGGTGTATGTCGGCACGCCCGACGACGCGCTGCGCGCGCAGGTGCTCGAGCTGGTCGCCCCGTGGGCGGACCCGGAGCGGCTGCGCGGGGTGGGCTCGGGCCGGGAGGCGGCGGTGGGCAAGCTCCTCGCGAACCTCGCCCTCGCGGTCTCCGCGCAGGGGCTGCGGGAGGCGCTCGCGCTGGGCGCGGCGACCGGCACCTCGCCGGAGGCGGTGCTGGACATGCTCGGCGGGACCGGACTCGCCTTCCTCGCAGGGATGAAGGGGCCGTTCGTGCGCGGGGAGCGCACCACCGAGGGCGGCGACTTCACCGCCGACGCGATCGCGAAGGACGCCCGGCTCATGCTCGACACGGTCGCCGCGGCCGACGGCCCCGCTCGCCCCGGCTCGGACCTGCCAGCCCTGCGCGGCGCGCTCGCCTCCCTCGACGCGGAGATCGCCGCCGGTCACGGCGATGACGACTTCTCCACGATCCTGCTGGAGGGCGCTCAGCCGACGGACGGGTGACGGCGCCAGCTCACCGCAGGTCCTCGAGGATGCCGGCGGCGGCCCGTCGGCCGGAGAAGAGGCAGCCGCCGAGGAAGGTGCCCTCGAGCGCGTTGTGCCCGTGCACTCCGCCGCCGCCGAAGCCGCTCGCCTCACCAGCGGCGTAGAGCCCCGTCGTCCCCTGGACCCGGCCGCCGAGGTCGGTCTCGAGCCCGCCGAGGGTCTTGCGCAGCAGCACGTGCAGGCGCACGGCGATGAGCGGGCCCGCGGCAGGGTCGAGCAGGCGGTGCGGCCTCGCGGTGCGGATCAGGCGGTCACCGAGATACGAGCGGGCGCCGCGCAGCGCGGTGATCTGCGCGTCCTTCGAGAAGCGGTTCGCCACC
>DAHVRS010000377.1 GCA_027322375.1 Brachybacterium sp.
GCGCCGGCGCTCGCCTACGCGCTCGGCGGCACGGTGCTGATGGGCATCATCTCCGCGGTCGCCTTCGCGACGATCCTCGCGGTCGTGGCGGGCCTGACCATCACCGCCTCCGCCTCCTTCGCGCACGACATCTACAACGGCGTGCTGAGGGACGGCGAGGCCTCCTCCGCGCAGGAGGTGCGGGTCGCGCGGCGCACCGCTGTGGTGATCGGCACGGTCTCGATCGTCGGCGGCATCCTCGCCGCCGAGCAGAACGTGGCCTTCCTGGTCTCGCTCGCCTTCGCGATCGCGGCCAGCGCCAACCTGCCCTCGATCCTGTACTCCCTGTACTGGAAGCGGTTCAACACCCGCGGCTCGCTGTGGAGCATCTATGGCGGCCTGTTCAGCGCCCTGTTCCTCATCACCTTCTCGCCGGTGGTCTCCGGTTCCGAGACGGCGATGATCCCCGGCGCGGACTTCGCCTGGTTCCCGCTGACGAACCCGGCGATCATCTCGGTGCCGCTGGGCTTCTTCCTCGGCTGGCTCGGCTCGGTCACCTCCCCGGAGCACGACGAGCTCAAGCAGGCCGAGATGGAGGTCCGCTCCTTGACCGGCGCCGGTGCGGAGAAGGCCACCGTCGCCCACTGAGGACGCGCACCGGCGCTGACCGGATTGCGCGCTGGCCCCGCTGGCCCCGCTGGGGCCCGCTGGGGCCGTGGTTTTCCGCGCCGGCGACCTATGCGGGCGCGATCATAGGTCGTGCAGGCGGAATTCTCGGTGGCGCGGGGCCCGCCGGCCCGGGGCGGAGCCGGTCAGGCCAGGCGGAGCCCGGACTCCGGGCGCACCGCCCGGTCGTGCAGGTCGATGATCTGCTGCTCCACCGGGTCCGGTGCGGGACCGGTGCTCGAGAGCAGACGGCACACGGCCACGTCCGCGGAGGCGTCCCGGTAGCGCCGCACCCACGCGCGGTGGACGTCGTCCGCGGCGGTGCGGGTGCCCAGCTCCTCGAAGCGGTCCACCGCGATCCGCCAGGGCTTCGGGGTCAGCCGGGCGCGGTAGGTGTCGTGCACACGGCACAGCAGCATGTACAGCTCGTCGCTGCGCACGGTGCCCATCAGTTCCCGGGCGCGGTCGCTCGACGGCGCCGCACCGCTGCCGGTGATCAGCAGGCGGAAACCACCTCGGGTGCGGTACGTGCGCACCCCCAGCTCCGGATGCCGGGCGCTGAAGTCCTCGATCAGCTCGACGGTGCGCGCATGAGCCTCCCCGCGACGGCCGGGGGAGCGCAGCCCGAAGGAGTCCGGATCCCGCTGCTGCGGGGTGAGCTCCTCACGGCTCCCGCCGCCGAACAGGCGCGAGAGCATGCCGCCGCCGGCTCTCACGCGATCCCGTGAGGAGGGCTCGACCAGGTCGATGTCGCTGATCAGCACCGCATCCGTGTTCAGCACCGCCGAGCCGTAGCGGTTGCGGGTGATCGCCGCGATCAGCGCGCCGTCCGGGGCGTGGACCTCCTCGAGCAGCTCCTCCGGCAGGCGCCGCAGTGGGTAGTACTCCATACCGCTGCCCGTCGGCCGCGCGGGCCCTCCGGCGGCGACCACGCGCCGGAGCCGGTCGAGCGCATCTCGCTGCGCGTCCTCGGGGGAGACGTCGGAGGCGCCGTGGATCGTCACGTCCCACTCCTGCCCGCCCGGGAAGGTGACGGTCTCGCGCACGGTGGCCCAGTGACGGGGGAGCGGCTGCATGCACAGACCGTACCCTGTCATGGGTCGGCGAACAGAGAGAGAGGGGAGCCCGTGACGTTCTTCGAGGAGCTCTGGTTCCAGATCGGGGCATCGTCCGCCGGAGCGCTCGGCGTGCTCATCGCGAGCGTCGTGCTCTACCAGGTCTTCGCGCTGATCCTCCAGGTCGCCGGGCCGCGGCTGAGCGCCAACCCGTCGATGCTGAGCTTCGCGGTGATGGCGCTGCTGGGGTCCCTCGTGGCCCGTGCGATCCTCGGCAACACCCCGACCCTGGTGGGCGGGCTGATCGCCGTGACCACCCTGCTGGTGCTCGAGTACCTCCTGGGCAGTCTCCGCCCCGGCATCGGGCGCGTCTTCACCCGGCGCGGCCCCCGGCCGACGGTGGTGATGATCCACGGGCACGTGCTCCGCTGGCAGCTGCGCCACCTCGGGCTGAGCGAGGCCCAGCTGCTCACGCTGCTGCGCCGCGGCGGGGTGCGCCACGTGATCGACACCGACCTGGTGATCCTCGAGCCGCGCGGCGGGCTGACCGTGGTGCGCCGGGGCGAGACCATCGACGAGCGTCTGGTGCGGGGCGTGCGCGGCGCCGGGCTGGTCCCGCGCTCGCTGCTGCACTGACCCGGGCGGGGCGCGCCCCGTCTCGCCGCGCCGGGAACGTTTTCCCCGTCGAGGACCCATGGCGTCGCCCGGATGAGTCCTGAACCGTCCAAACGTCGCCGGCGGTGCGGGTGCGGGCGATGCGGGCGGTGCAGGTGGGAGCGATGCGGGTGGTACGGGTGGCGCGGCTGGTGGGGGCGGGCCGGGGAGCACAGGACCCGCCCTGGACCGGTGGGGGCCCGGGGCGGGTCCGTCGTGCGGCGGCGCCTTAGGCGAGCTTCGCCTCCAGGGTGATGTCCACGCCGGCCAGTGCCTTCGAGACGGGGCAGGAGGACTTGGCCTCGTCCGCGAGGCGCTGGAAGTCGGCGTCCTCGATCCCCTCGATCTCTGCCGTGACGCTCAGCGCGATCCCGGTGATCCCGCCCTCGCCGATGTTGAAGGTGACCGCGGCGGAGGTGTCGACCGAGGTGGGCGGGGTGCCGTTCTCGGCGAGCATGTTCGAGAACTGCATCGAGTAGCAGGCGGCGTGCGCAGCCCCGAGCAGCTCCTCGGGGGAGGTGGTGCCCTTCGCGGACTCCTCGGAGCGGGCCTTCCAGCTGAGGTCGAAGGTGCCCAGCTGCGAGGTCTCGAGGGTGGCGGTGCCGGAACCGGAGAGCAGGTCCCCCTTCCAGGCGGTGGATGCGATGCTGACGACGGGACGGGGCATGGTGACTCCTTCGATGGCAGGTCGCCCCCACGCTCCGGCGGGGACGCTCCCGACCACCGTAGCCCCGTCCCGCGACGCTCCGGAAGGGTCGATCGTCCCGTCGGTCCGGCCGTTCGACGGGCTCGTCCTCAGCTCTGTCGGCGCGGCGTCGCGGCGCATCCGCTGGTACTTCCACCGTTCGCCGATGGTCGCCTTCGCCGCGGCGCGGTGCGTGGCGGAGAGCGGGTCCTCCCCGAGGACCGGGTCATCACCGACCTGGTAGGTGTCGGTCCAGATCTGGATCACCGACCACGCCACGGCAGTGAGGGGGACGGCGAGGACGGCGCCGAAGAAACCGCCCACGATCGTGCCGACCGCCAGCGCCAGCAGCACCACGAGGGAGTGGAGGCTCAGGGCGCGACCCATGACGATCGGCTGGAGCAGATTGCCCTCGAGCTGATTGACGAGGACGACGATGGCGATCACCACCAGCGCGACGACAGGGCCGCTGGTCACGAGCGCCACGAGGGCGGCGAGGGCTCCCGCGACGGTGGCCCCGACGATCGGGACGAAGGCACCGACGAACACGATGACTGCCAGAGGCACCGCGAGCGGCACCCCGAGGATTGCGAGCGGCACCCCGATGAACAGCGCGTCGACGGCGGCGATGGTAGCGGTGCCGCGGACATAACCGCCGAGCAGCTGGACGGTCCGGTCCCCGGACTCGGCCAGCTTCGCTCGGGTCTCGCCGCGGAACCAGCGCAGCGTGAAGCTCCACAGCATCGGGCCGGCCTTCAGGAAGAAGAACAGCACGACGATCATGAGCACCGCGCCGGTGACGAAGCCGGTGGCCGCGCCGAGGCTGCTCAGCGCACCGCCGAGGAACGTCCCGCTGGTGATGAAGGCGGTGACCTGCTGGAGCGCGGCGTCGATGGACGCGGTATCGACCGGCAGCGGGCTGGTGCGCAGGACGCGCTGGAGCTCCTCCCAGCCGCCGATGGCCGAGCGGGACAACTCTTCCCAGTCGTCGCGGACGGCGAAGACGATCCCGGTCACCACCCCGCCCAGCACGATCAGGGTGGCCAGGAAGGTGGCGATGGTGGCCAGCAACGGGGACCAGCGTCTGCGGATCAGCCAGCCCACCAGCGGGTGCGCCGCGGAGGCGAGGATGAGCGCCACGATCGCGGCGATCACGACCAGACCGACTCGGACCAGGAGCCACAGCAGTCCGCTGGCCACGGCGGCGATGAGCAGGACCTGAGCGCAGCGCGTGGCCATCAGCCCGAGCGTGTCCGTCCAGGGCCCAGCTGCCCCGGCGCGGCCCGTCGCCGCGTGTCGGTCCGGAGCGGTCGGCTGCGGGGAGGAGGACGTTGACATGCTGAGGAGACTACGCTTCGAGAATGTCATCCGACGGGCTCTCTGCCGAGTTCGTGATCGCCCTGCTGGCCTTCGGGACGGTGACTCTGCTGGCACGCAGCCCGGGCCTGCCCCTGGGGGAGATCTCCGCGTCCGTCGCGATGGCGTTCGGCGGTGAGATCAGCCCGGATCGCGCCCGTCTGTCGGTCCGGTCCGCCACCATGCGCCGCGAATATGCGTCGCCGGGCGCCCGGCTGAGCCGGGCCCCGGAGCCGCTTCACTGCAGCGACTCGAACTTGCGCACCCAGGCGGTGCCCACCGGGTTCGCGTCGGCGACCATGATGCTGAAGCGGTCCCCGGCGATCTCCGCGACCTCGGTCAGCGCGACTCGGCGCTCGTGCGCGGGAGAGTGGTCCAGGCGCCGCACCCCGTCGGCGATGATCGCCTGGAAGGAGTCGGTGCGGCCCAGGTATGCGACGAAGGGCATGTCGAAGCGCGAGGCGTAGCGGGCGGAGAGATCGCGCACCGCGTCGACGTCCTCCTCGGCGAGGTTCTCAAGCGCGAAGGAGCCCACGTCCTGGCTGATCGAGCCCGCCTGCTCCTCGTCGGCCGTGACCAGGGTGGCCATGTCCGGGTAAGCGCGCACCAGCTCGTCCTGCTCGGTGCGCTCCGCGGTGAGCACCGCGTCCTCGATCGCGGCGCGCAGCGCGGGCGCGTCGGCGAAGGGCCGGGACTCCCAGGCGCGCTCGAGCGGCCAGATCGCCCCGTTGAACAGCGAGCCGAAGGTGACCACGAAGGTCTCGCGATCCATCTCGTTGACCTCGGAGACGCCGATCCGCTCGCCGCCCGCGGTGGTGGCGATGTTCGCGCCGCGCTGGCGACCGATGTGGAAGAACAGCAGGTTCAGCACGATCGCGGTCATCGCGCCGACAGTCACGCCCGAGGAGACGAACACCTGCGCCCAGGCGGGGAACACCCCGGCGATGTCCGGCTTGAAGCTCACCAGCATCGCCAGGCCCAGCGAGGTGCCCACGATGACGGAGTTGCGGGTGTCGGTGAGGTCCACCTTGGACAGGGTCTGGATGCCCACGAGCGCGACCGAGGCGAACAGCGCCAGCGACGCACCGCCGAGGACGGGGGAGGGGATCGCGGCGACCACGGCGCCGGCCTTCGGCACCACGCCGAGCACGATCATCAGCACGCCCGCACCGGCGACGACCCAGCGGGACTTCACGCGGTTCAGGCGCACCAGGCCGATGTTCTGCGCGAAGCAGGTGTAGGGGAAGGAGTTCAGCACGCCGCCGAGCAGGGTCGAGAGGCCGTCGGCGCGGATCGCCTCGGAGATGTTCTTGGGCCGGATGCGGCGGCCCACGATCTCGCCGGCGGCGAAGACGTCACCGGTGGTCTCCACCATCGTGATCAGCATGACGATGATCATCGAGACGATCGCGGTGAGGGAGAAGGTGGGGATGCCGAAGTAGAAGGGCGTGGTGACCCCGAAGGCGGACGCCTCGGTGACGCCGCTGAAGGAGGTGTCGCCCAGGATCACCGCGACGGCGGTGCCGAGCACGAGGCCCAGCAGCACCGCGATCGTGCCGAGGAAGCCGCGGAAGAACCGCTGCGCGAGCACGATCACGCCCAGGGTGCCCAGCGCGTAGGCGATGTCGCGCGCGGCGGGGGTGCCCTCGGCGTAGTTCGTGATGTCCCCGGCGGAGACGCCCAGCAGGGTGATGCCCATGGTGGCGAGCACGGTGCCGATCACGACCGGTGGGAAGAACCGCAGGATCCGCGCGAAGTACGGCGCGACCAGGAAGGTGAACAGACCCGCGACGATGATCGAGCCGTAGATCATCGGCAGGCCCTCGGCGCCGCCCTCGCCGCCGGTGGCCGCGAGCCCGATCGCGATGATCGGGGAGACCGCGGTGGTGGTCACGCCCTGGATGATCGGCAGGCGCACGCCCACCTTCCAGAAGCCGACGGACTGGATGAGCGTTGCGATGCCGCAGGTGAACAGGTCCGCGTTGATCAGGTGGATCGTCTGCTCGGCGGTGAGGTTCAGGCCTGAGGCGATCAGCAGCGGCACGATCACGGCGCCCGCATAGAAGGCGAGGACGTGCTGGATCGAGAGGACGGCGAGCCGGCCCGGAGGCGGCACCTGGTCCACGGGATGGCGGCGGGGAGCGGCCGCGGGCGTCGCGGCAGGGACGGCGGAGGTCATGGGGGGTCCTTCGGCCGACGGGCGGGAGGGCCGTCGCAGGGAGGGGTGGGGCGGGACGCGCACCAGCGTAGGCCCCTCGTGCGCCCCCGCGCGCCTGTGCTCCGACGCGCAAGCGTGCTGACCTGCGCATCCCGTCGGGTGAGATTCCTGGCACGGGCTGGCCCGGTGAGACGAGGAGGAGTCCAATGGTGGGGTGACAAGCGCTTCCCCCTCGCCCTCCGCCAGCGAGACGACCCCCGCACGACCCCGCGCCCGCCGCCCGCTCGGCGCCGTGCTGCTGGTCGTCGCCGTCGCGTCGCTCGCGGTGAACCTGCGCCCGGGCGCGACGAGCGTCGGCCCGGTCATGGAGGACATCGTCGGCGCCTTCGGCCAGGGCGCGGTCGCCGCAGGGCTCCTCACCGCCCTGCCGCCACTCGCCTTCGGCGCGCTCGGCCTGCTCGCCG
>DAHVRS010000388.1 GCA_027322375.1 Brachybacterium sp.
GGTCCTTGAAGCGCACGTTGCCGGTCAGCAGGCGGTGGGTGCCGATCACCACGTCGACGCTGCCGTCGGCGATCCCCTCGATCGTGGCCGTGGAGTCGGCGGGGTTCTGGAAGCGGGAGAGGCCCCGCACGGTGACCGGGAAGCCGGTGTAGCGCTCGGTGAAGGTGTCCAGGTGCTGCTGGGCGAGCAGCGTCGTGGGGGCGAGCACGGCGACCTGCTTGCCGTCCTGGACGGCCTTGAAGGCGGCGCGCACCGCGATCTCGGTCTTGCCGTAGCCCACGTCGCCGAGGATCAGACGATCCATCGGTACGGACTTCTCCATATCGCCCTTGACGTCGTCGATCGTGGAGAGCTGATCGGGTGTCTCGACGAACTCGAAGGAATCCTCGAGCTCGCGCTGCCAGGGGGTGTCGGGGCCGAAGGCGTGACCCGGCGCGGACTGGCGCGCGGAATACAGGCGCACCAGCTCGTCGGCGATCTCGCGGATCGCCTTGCGGGCCTTGGACTTGGTCTTCGCCCAGTCCGCGCCGCCCATGCGGTTCACGGACGGCTCTTCGCCGCCGACGTACTTCGTGACCTGGTCCAGCTGGTCCGAGGGGACGTACAGCCGGTCGCCGGGCTGGCCCTTCTTCGAGGGCGCGTACTCGATGACGAGGTACTCGCGCGTGGTGCGCTTCGCGCCTGTGCCGACAGTGCGGCTGGTCATCTCCACGAAGCGGCCCACGCCGTGGTGGGTGTGGACGACGTGGTCGCCGGGGCGCAGCTGCAGCGGGTCCACGACGTTCCGCCGACGGGACGGCATCTTCCGCTCCTCGCCGCGGCGCGCCCCGGACTTGCCGGTGAGGTCGCGCTCGGAGGCGAGGATGAGTCGCAGCGAGCTGTCCACGAGGCCCTCGGCGAAGGGGCCGACGGTGACGACGGCCTCGCCCTCGGCGACGGGCGCCTCGAGGGTGGGCGCGAAGACGGCCGGCAGTCCCTCGGTGCGCAGGTTCTCGGCGGCGTGGCGGGCGCCGCCCGGGCCGACCATGGTCGCGATGACCCTCCAGCCCTCGGCGCGGCGGCGCTCGAGGTCCTTCGCGGCGTCGCCGGGCTTGCCGCTGTAGCCGGGGTGGGTGCTCGCGGAGGAGGTGGTGAGGTCGACGTCGGCTTCGAGGCCGAAGGCGGCGAGGGTGAACCAGCCGCGGCCGCCCTCGCGGGCGTGCCCCTTCGCCTCGGACAGCGGCACGAAGCTCGCCGCCCCCACGTCGAGCGGGAGCCCGCCGCCGGCGGCGGCGCTGGACCAGGCGGCGGCGAGGAACTCGTCGGTGGTGGCCACGAGCTCGTCGGCCCGGGCGCGCGCCTTCTCGGGGTCGACGATGAGGAAGCGGGCGCCCGCGGGCAGCACGTCCGCGACCTGCTCCATGCCGTCGACGAGGACGGGGCTGAGGGACTCCATGCCGTCGGCAGCGATGCCGTCGGCGATGCGCAGCAGCAGGTCGCGCGCGCCGGGCAGTTCCTCGGCGGCGGCGCGGGCGCGCTCGCGCACCTCGGGGGTCAGGAGGATCTCGCGGCACGGCGAGGCGTCGAGCCCGTGCGGGACCGGGTCCAGGGAGCGCTGGTCGGCGACGGAGAAGTAGCGGACGTCGTCGATCTCGTCGCCGAAGAGGTCCACGCGCACGGGGTGCGGCTCGGTGGGCGGGAAGACGTCGAGGATCCCGCCGCGCACTGCGAACTCGCCGCGCTTCTCGACCATGTCGACCCGCACATAGGCGGCGTCGACGAGCTCGCGCACGAGGTCGTCCAGCGGATGGTCCTCGCCGACGACGGCGCGGACGGGGCGCAGCTCGCCGAGGCCCGTCGCGATCGGCTGGAGCAGGGAGCGCACCGGCATGAGCAGGACGTGGACAGGGTCACCGTCCTCGGGGTGCGCGAGCCGGCGCAGGGTCTGCAGGCGCTTGGCGACAGTGTCGGCGCGCGGGGAGAGCCGCTCGTGAGGAAGGGTCTCCCAGGCGGGCAGCTCAGCGAGGTGCTCGGTGCCGATGAGGGCGGAGAGCGCGGCGCGGAGGTCCTCGCCGGCGCGGGTGGTCGCGGTGACCACGACGAGCGGTGCGTCGGCGCTCGCGCGGCGAGCGAGATCGGCGACGAGGAAGGGGAACAGACCGGTCGCGGCGACGATGCTGCCGCCCTCACCGGAGGCCGCGCCCTCCTCGACGAGGGCGCGGACGGCGGTGAGGTCAGCGCCCTCAGCGAGCTGGTCGAGCAGGGGCCGCAGATGCGCGGGTGAAGAGGTGCGAGCCGCGCGTGCAGTGCTGCTCACGGTGCTGGTGCTGCTGGCGGAAGCGGTCGGCGCGGTCATCGGACCTCTCGGGAGTGGAAGCGCTGCTGCGCGGCGGTGAGGCCCTCGAGGAGCAGGGACTCCACGGCGTCGGACGCGTCGGACAGGAGCAGCTCGAGGGTGCGCAGCTCGGTGGTGGAGAAGGGGGCGAGCACGTGGTCGGCGGTGTCGCGGTTGCCCGGGGGCCGTCCCACGCCCACGCGCACGCGCAGGTAGTCGCGGGTGCCGAGCGCGCGGCTGATGTCGCGCAGGCCGTTGTGGCCGCCCTCGCCGCCGCCGAGCTTGAGCCGCACAGCGTCGAAGGGGATGTCGACCTCGTCGTGCACGACGACGATCCGCTCGGGCGGGATGTCGTAGTAGTCCGCGAGCGCCTTGACGGGGCCGCCGGAGACGTTCATGTAGGTGGTGGTCTTCGCGAGGACGACGCGCGCATCCGCGCCGGGCAGCCCGATCCGGCCCTCGAGGGTCACGGCCTGGGCGCGGCGCGCGGCGGCGAAGCGGCCACCGCTGGCCGCGGCGATCTGGTCGAGCACCATCTGGCCGACGTTGTGCCGTGTCGCGGCATACTTCGCCCCGGGATTGCCGAGCCCCACCACCAGGTAGGGGCCGGGACGGGATCCGCTCGCGCTCATGGTGTGCTCCTCGCTGCTGCTGTGTCACGGCCGACGCTGTCTCGCTGGGGCCCACGCAGGACCCCGAACACGGTACCGGGGCGCCGCGCACTGCGCGACGCCCCGGTACCGTGTGTGTGAGCAACGGAGCGGGAAGCCCGCCCCGAGGGTCACTCCAGGAGGATCACTCCTCCTCGGAGGACTCCTCCTCGGCAGCGGCCTCGGTGGCCTCGCCCTCGGCCTCCTCGTCGGTCTCCTCCTCGATGCGCGGGATCGCGACGGAGACGACGAGGATCTCGGCGT
>DAHVRS010000390.1 GCA_027322375.1 Brachybacterium sp.
CGGCCGCGGACGCGGTGGCATCGGGCGCGATAGCAGCGCCCCTGCGGCCCGGCCGCACCGACACGAGCCCGCTGGCCTGGAGGTGCAGGGCGAGGGGGTCCGTGAGGCCGCGCAGGCCCGGCGGGGCCAGCACCGCGTCGATCACCAGGTCGGGTGGGGCGGCGCCGGCGGGGATCCCGTGCACCCCGTCGGCGCGGATCGAGGTGCCGGCATCGACCCAGCTCAGATCCAGGGCGCCGGAGTCGACCATGGCGACCAGCATGCGTGCGGCGTCCAGCGGCGGACCGAAGGCGAAGCGCTCGAGCGCCTGCTGGGCGGCGAGCTGGCGCGACCACGCCTCCGCGGGGACCTCGCTGCCGCGCAGTGCCGCGGTGATCCGGGGGTAGAGCAGCGCCCAGGCCCGACCCAGCGCCCAGGCGGGCCCGGGGGTGCGGGAGCCCTCCGCTACGGCGATGCTGCGGCGCAGCGCCTGCTCGGCGCGTCCGGGACCCGGCGGCAGATCAGGCTCGGCGCCGGTCGCGAGGGTGTGGGCGACGGCGTCGCGCTGCGCGTGATCCGCGGGGCCGCCGAGCATCGCGGCCGCCACGTCGACCACCAGTTCGAGGACCTCGGCCGGGGTGGGGGGACCGGCGGTCTTCAGTCGCCGGGCGCCACCGGCCAGGGCCTGCTCGGCGGTCTCGGGCAGAGGCTGGTCCGGCGGCGGTTTCGCGTCCAGCAGCAGCCCGTGTCGGGTGGTGGGCAGGAGCACCGCCGGCTCCTCGGGGCTGCGGTGATGGGTCAAGGCGCTGCCGCCGGCGGGATCCGGGCAGAACCTGGCTCCGCGGCCGAGCGTGAGTGTGAGCGCGGCATCGATGAAGGTCAGGGCCCCTCCACGCAGTGCGACCCGGGAGCCCGGCGGCACCTGCTCGGCGCCGAGCATGGCATCCGCCGGGAGCACGGCGGGCCGCAGCGGCCGGGGCGAGGACCATGTGCGGCTCAGGGCGCCCGCGTGCCCCGAGGCGTGACCGGTCGCCAGGAGCACCTCGTCCACCGGGCCGAGGACCCGCCGCACGTCCGAGTCGGCGGTGCCGCTCGTGCCGCTCGTGCCGGCAGGGGCGGTGGCATCCCCGGCGTCGACGTCGGCGATCCATCCCTCGCCCTCGCGGTGCACTGCGAGGACGCGCGCGTGATGCAGGCGCAGCGCGGCCCTGGGGGCGAGCGACTCCTGCATCGCATGCCAGCGCCGCTCCAGGTACTCGCCGACGATCGCGCGCGGCGGGTAGGGCTCCCCGGCGAGCCCCGGATGCGTGGTGCGGGCCCAGTCGCGGAAGGAGGGGAGCGAACCGACGGCGGGGGCGTCGAGGATTCTCGAGTCGACATTCAGCCGCAGGTGGTGGGGCTGGTCGGGGTGGTATGCGGCGCCGGTTCCCGGATGCTCCCCGGGATCGACCACGGTGATCTCCAGCAGCGGCCCGGCGGCGGGGGCGGCGTGCTCGCCCGGCCGGGTGCGGTGCTCGCCCAGCCGCGCGGCGAGCTCCTCGAGGGCGAACAGGGCCTTCGCCCCAGCCCCCACCACCAGAAGGCGCAACGGCTCCATGGGCGATACCGACTGCGGCTCAGCCACGACGGGCGGAGCCGGCCAGAGCCGCTGCCGCGGCTGAGAGTGCCTCGGAATCGGCGCCCAGCGTCGCGTGGACCCACTCGTCGTCGTACACCGTGCCGAGATACGGCAGACCGCCGTCATGCACGATGAGCACGATCCGCGATCCCGGCTCGAGCTGCGGGACCAGGGTGCCCAGCGCATGGACGATTCCGCCCGTGGACGCGCCGGCGAGGATGCCCTCGCGGCGGGCGAGCAGGCGTGCACCCACCACGCAGTCCAGGCCGTTCACCCGCATCACGCGGTCCGGCTCCACGGTGCGGGAGATGTCGGTGACCACCCCGGCGCCGAGGCCGGGCAGGGGGCGCGGCGCGGCCGTGCCGCCGAACAGGACG
>DAHVRS010000404.1 GCA_027322375.1 Brachybacterium sp.
TCAGTCCGCCCTCGCCGACCTCGACGCTCGCCCCGTCGGCGGCGTCGGCGGCGGAGGACTTCAGGCCGATGAGCTCGAGCTTGTACGGCTCGGAGGCCTCCTCGGCGCGCGCGGCGTCATCGGAGATCTCGCGGCGCACGAAGCGCTGCCCGGACTTCACGATCCGGGTCATCTCCTTCTCGAGAGCCTTGAGCGACTCGGGGGTGAAGGGCTCAGCGACGTCGAAGTCGTAGTAGAAGCCGTCGGTGATGGGCGGTCCGATGCCGAGCTTCGCGTCGGGGTTGACCTTCTGCACGGCCTGGGCGAGGACGTGCGCGGTGCTGTGGCGCAGGATCGAGAGGCCGTCGGGGCTGGAGATGTCCACGCCCTCGACACTCTGCCCGGCGGCGAGCTGGGTCTCGAGATCGCGCAGCTCCCCGTCGATGCGCAGGGCGATGATCGTGGCGGTCCCCTCGAAGAGGGTGGTGCCCGTGGTCCCCTCCTCGATCTGATGGGGTGCTCCGTCGAGGGTGATGGCGATCTGGGCCACGTGCTGCTCCTTGCGTGTCGGGGTGAGCCGGCCGACGACGCCGGCTCCGCGGACCATCCTATCGGGGCGCGCGAGGGCTTCCGCCCCCGGTCCGGGCCGCCTCTCCCACAGGGCCTGCGACAGGAAGCCGCAGGGTGAGGGTCGAGCCCTCACCGTGCCAGGACTCGAGGGTCGCGCTGCCGCCGTGACGCTCGAGGATCGCGCGGACCAGCGGGAGACCGAGCCCGGTCCCGTCGATGCCGCGGGATTCGCGGGAGCGGCCCAGCTCCTCCCACACCGTCTCGAGCTCGTCGGCGGGGATGCCGCGCCCGGTGTCCGCGATCTCGAGCAGGATCATCCCCTCCTCCTCGCGGCCGCGGATCTCGATCGCGTCCTGGCCCGCGGAGTACTTCACCGCGTTGCTGAGTGCGTTGGCGAGGACCAGGTAGAGCAGGTCCTCGTCGCCGACGAGGCGCGGCAGGGGGCGCGGCGCCCGCGGCAGCGCGATGTTGACGCGGCGGCGCTCAGCCCCCGGCAGCTCGCCCATCGCCGCGACCGCCTCCTCGACCAGGGCCGTGGGGTCGATCGGGGCGAGCTCGAGCTCGGTCTCCTCGACCTCGCCGATGCGTCGCAGATCGCGCAGCAGTCCGGTGAGCCGCTGGGACTGGGCGTCGATGCTCGCGCGCTGGCGGTCGGAGGGCTCATCGGCGAGCGCGGCGCGGATCCCCTGGATGGGGTTCTTCAGCTCGTGATCGAGACGGGAGAGGACGCGGCGATGGCGGGCGGCGAGCTGCTCGAGCGCGTGTCGCCGGTCCCGCGCGGCGCGACCTCGCTGGAGATGGGCGGCGAGCAGGGCGGGGGCGAGGACAGCGGTCACCGCCGCACCGAGCAGCAGCGGCAGCCAGGCGAGGCTCCCCATGACATAGACCTGTGCCCCGCCACCGGTGGCGAGCCAGAGGAGGCTCAGCACCAGGCCGAGCAGCAGCGGGCCGAGGCCGAGCACGAGCCGGAGAACCGGCCGACGGGCAGTGCCACCTCTCATGCCTTCGCCACCGGGTACACGAAGCGGTAGCCGAGTCCGGGCACGGTCTCGAGATAGCGGGGGTTGCTGACATCGTCGCCGAGGGCTCCGCGGATCTCCGCGATCCGGTGGTCGACGGCGCGGGTGGTGACGATGGCGTCGAAGCCCCACACCGTCTGCAGCAGGCGGACGCGGCTGATCACCTCGTCGGGATGGGCCATGAGGAACTCCAGCAGCGCGAAGGCGCGCGGGGTGAGCTGCTTCTCGGCTCCGTCGAGAAGGACGCGACGGGCGGGACGGTCGATGCGCAGCGCCCCGGCGCGCAGGCTCTCCGCGGCGCTGAGCGGGGCGGTGCCTGCGCTCGCGCGGCGCAGCACGGCGCGCACCCGGGCGAGCAGCTCCTGCGGGTCGAAGGGCTTGTTGAGATAGTCGTCGGCCCCTTCGTCCAGGGCCGCGGCGCGCTCGAAGCTCTCGCCGACGTGGGTGAGGAGGAGGACGGGCAGCCAGTCGTGCTCGGCGCGGATCCGGCGCAGCACTTCCCGCCCGTCGATGCCCGGCATCATCACGTCCAGGATCACGACGTCGGGACGGCGCCGGGCGATGGACTGAAGGGCGCTCTCCCGTCGGCCGCCTCCTCGACCTCGAGACCGGAGCGCTCGAGGACGGGGCCGAGGTGCTCCCGGATGGTCGCATCGTCGTCCACCAGGAGCACCCGCGGCCGTGGAGCGCCGCCATGCTCAGCCGTCATAGCGGATCTCGACGCGACGGTTCTGGGCGCGGGCGTCGGGGTCGTCCTCCCCGCCAGGGCTCTCCTCGACGAGGGGCTCGCTGTCCCCGTGCCCGGTGACGGTGAGCTCGAGGTCGGGGCGGGCGGTGCGGATCTGGGCGGCGACGGCTTCGGCCCGCTCCTCGGAGAGGACCTGGTTGCCGCGTTGGTAGGGGACGGTGTCGGTGTGCCCGTCGATGCTGACCGCGGCGCCCTCGGGCACGTCCTGGACGAGCTCGACGATCTTCGCTGCGGCGGCCTCGGAGATCTCCGCGGAGCCGGTGGTGAAAAGGATGTCGGTGCTCAGCGTGATCGCCGTGGTGCCGGCCTCGGCGTCGGTCTGGGCGAGCGGCTCGATCACGCCCTCGAGCTCGATGATCCCGTCGTCGAGCTCGATGATGCCGTCGTCGAGCGGGGTGATGCCGTCCTCCGCGAGGGCGGGAGCGAGCATGCCGCCGAGCAGCAGTGCGGAAGCGAGAGCGACGCGCAGGGTGACTCTCATCGGATCTCGACCCCGACGGCGAGCGGCGCGCCCTCGACGAGCATCACGTCCATGGCGGTGACGTCCTCGGGCGGGGCGACGAACATCGCATAGGCATGGAGGGTCTGTCCGGGCCGGAACTTCGCCCCCTGGGAATTCGTCTGGGCTTCCACGGTCGAATTGCGGGGGACGGTGCGCTTGTTGAGGTTCACCGGATCGATGAGATACGGATTCCACGACTGCGCCCCGAGATAGTCATAGATCCAGGCCGCCTCGTCCGGCTTCGTGCTCTCCACCCGGAAGGAGAACTGGGCGACCAGCCGCTCGCCGTCGCGGCGCAGCTCGTGCAGAGCGACGGTGAGGGTCGCATCGGGGTCGCCGTCCACGGTCGCGGGCACCTCGGCCGTGGCGATCGCTGCCGGCAGCTCGCTGAGGTCCATCGGGGCCTCCTCGTCGACCACCGTCTCGTCGCCGCTGTCGTCGGAACCGGTCGCGGAGCCCTTCTCCTCGGCGTCTCCCCCGGCGCTGCCGTCGGCCTGGTCCTCGCCGCTCTTCTCCTCCCCGGGCTCGCCGGCGCCGATGGTGCAGCCGGTGACGGCGGCGGTCCCGAGCAGGGCGAGCGCGCCGAGGAGGCTCCGCCGGGTGGCGGGCTGTCGTCGAGCGGTGGCGTGCATGGTGTTCTCCTTCGTCCGGGGCGGCCCCTCGCCGCCCGTCCCCTCAGCCTGCCGGGCCGTTGTCCCCACATGGTCGCACCGGTGTCGTGGTGCGGGGACGTGCTGTCTCGATCCTGCGACATGTCTGGGCGTCATGCGGATCGTGCCGCGCACGTGATCCCGCGCGCGGGATGCTCACCGTCTCCGCAGGGACAAGCAGGATCTGCGGATCGTCCGATGATCTGACCTCTGGGACGGGCGTGCCGTACGTCCGTCCTCGTCGCTCCCCCAGGAAGGAGAGCGCCCCCGCTCGCTCCTTGTGCTGCGGAGGGCCTCCTCATGAGCCAGAACTCTCAGACGACCCAGGAGCTCCTCGAGGACCTCCGCACCGTCGCGCCCCGGCGCCGACGACGCGAGGATTCCGGGCTGGACAACGTGGTGTTCGGTGTCGCCGGCGCTCTCGCGATCGCCTTCGTGGTGCGGGATCGCCTCCGTGGTGCGGGGACTGATCCCCCCCTGGGTTCGGAGACGTCGGATCCGCCGTGCTGAGCGGCGTGATCTCGAACTTCGGCTGGCTGTACGTCATCGCCGCGACGGTCTTCACGATCTTCGTGATCATCGTGGCCGCCTCCGGCTTCGGCCGCATCCCGCGGGGACGCGACGGCGGGGAGCCGCAGTTCCGCACCGCGAGCTGGATCTCGATGATGTTCGCGCCCGTGATGGGCATCGGCCTGGTCTTCTACGGCGTGGGTGAGCCGCTGTTCTTCTACATGTCGCCGCCGCCCGGCACCGTCAAGGGGCAGACCCCGGAGGCGATGACCACGGCGCTGGGGACCACGCTGTTCCACTGGCCCCTGTACCCGTGGGCGATGTACGCGATCGTGGGCCTCGGCATGCCCTACGGCACCTACTTGCCTGGGCCGCTCGCAGCTGTTCTCCTCGATGCCCACCTCGCTGTTCGGCGAGCGCGTCTCGGAGAGCGTCGGCGGGCCCGCCCCGTTCATCCTCACCGTGATCCCCAACGCCGTGGGCGGCCTCATCGCGGACCTGCCGCAGATGGACTCGCGCACCGCCGCGGCGGGCGATGAGTCGATGGCGGAGCGGATGAGCACCTGGACCGTCGCCCACTGGGCGTGGCGGGTCTCCTGGTGCCCCTTCGGGGGCCTGTTCATCGGGCGCATCTCCCGCAGCCGCACGATCCGCCAGTTCGTGGCGGGCGTGCTGCTGATCGCGATCTTCTTCGTCACCGGCGCGGACTTCGCCTCGATCGTCATGCGCGAGCTCAGCGAGAAGGGTGCCCATGAGCCCACCCGCAAGCTCGTGGTCTCCTGGGGCGTCGCGACCGGTGCGGTCGTGGTGGTCATGCTGCGCGCCAGGCTCGCGGAGACCGTCCTCGCGGACACGGTGGAGGCCGCGATCGACCGTCACGACGGCGAGCCCTCCGGGCTGCGCACCGTGGGGCACCCGTCGAGCAGCCGAGCACCGAGACGCCCGCCCCTGACGAGACTGATCTCGAGGTGTCCGGCACCAGCGCCTGGTCTGAGCGCCTGACAAGGACGAAGGCCCCGGTCCATCGACCGGGGGCCTTCGTGGTGGTGGGCGATACTGGGATCGAACCAGTGACCTCTTCCGTGTCAGGGAAGCGCGCTACCGCTGCGCCAATCGCCCTCGCGGCGTCCCGAGGGACCCGTGGAGGTGGGTACGGGATTCGAACCCGTGTACACGGCTTTGCAGGCCGTTGCCTCGCCTCTCGGCCAACCCACCGGGGATGCTCTCGCATCATACGGAACAGCGCTCCCGACGAGTCGTCGGGAGCGCCGCTCCCCCGGAGCGGACGACCGGATTCGAACCGGCGACCCTCACCTTGGCAAGGTGATGCTCTACCAACTGAGCTACGTCCGCGTGACGGGATCCGAAGATCCAGCCGTGGGCGATACTGGGATCGAACCAGTGACCTCTTCCGTGTGAAGGAAGCGCGCTACCCCTGCGCCAATCGCCCTGAGATGGTGTCCGCTCTACTCGATCGGACCTGGAACAGCCTACATGCTCTTTCGGGGTGCTCACGACACTTCTGGGTGTGACCTGCATCCCGCTGCATCTTCAGGGCTCGCATCGACACTCCTCCTGGCCGCGCCTCAAGGCCGCTGGCCGGGCTTCCCGTCCCTGCCTGCGGGTGCTGCGCGGACTCCTCGCCCCTCGCACGCACCCCGTCGGCCGCCGGTGCGGCCCGCCACCCTTGTCGCGCGCCGCCCCCGCGAGCTCCCTCCGCCTTCCGCACCGTCCGCACCCTCCGAGCATCGCCGTCCGGTCGCCATCGGGAGCCCTCCCAGCCGTGAGCCCGGCACCCCGCCGTGACCTCGGACACTGCAAGGCCTCTCGGTTTGCGCGGAGCCGCCGGAGCCGCCTAAAGTAACTCCTCGTCAGCCACGCTGACATGCGGACGTAGCTCAGTTGGTAGAGCATCACCTTGCCAAGGTGAGGGTCGCCGGTTCGAATCCGGTCGTCCGCTCCACTCCCTCCCCCGCGTCCTCGGATGCATGGGCGATGGGCGCAGCGGTAGCGAGCTTCCCTGACACGGAAGTGGTCACTGGTTCGATCCCAGAATCGCCCACCAGCACGGCCCCCTCGGTTCTCCGAGGGGGTCGTTCTCGTTGCTGCGCCCGTCGACGCTTCCCCGGCGCTCCGCCGCGTCCTGCCGCACCTCTCCGAGCGGCCCGGGCGGTGTGCGTCTACTGTGGCCACATGCAGATCTGGCCCGGACAGTCCTATCCCCTCGGTGCCACCTTCGACGGGTCGGGCACGAACTTCGCGGTCTTCTCGGAAGTGGCCGAGCGCGTGGAGCTGTGCCTGATCGCGGAGGACGGCACCGAGCAGCGCATCGAGGTCACCGAGGTGGACGCCTACGTGTGGCACGTCTACCTGCCCTCGGTCCAGCCCGGACAGCGCTACGGCTTCCGCATCCACGGCCCCTATGATCCCGCGTCCGGACACCGCTGCGATCCCTCGAAGCTGCTGCTGGACCCGTACGCGAAGGCGATCGCGGGCATGGCCAGCAATCATCCCTCGCTGTTCAGCTACGACTTCGAAGATCCGGAGCAGCGCAACACCGAG
The DNA here is from genome assembly GCA_027322375.1 of Brachybacterium sp. Lineage (GTDB taxonomy): Bacteria > Actinomycetota > Actinomycetes > Actinomycetales > Dermabacteraceae > Brachybacterium. The sequence continues at coordinate 6,541 of DAHVRS010000404.1, forward strand.
GACTCCGCCGCGCACACCATGCACTCCGTGGTGGTCTCCCCCTACTTCGACTGGGGCAACGACCATCCGCCGGCGCACGCGTACCACGACACCGTCATCTACGAAGCCCACGTGAAGGGCCTGACGATGCTCCACCCGGACATCGACGAGGACATCCGCGGCACCTATGTCGCGATGGGGCACCCGGCGATCATCGAGCACCTCAAGGAGCTCGGCGTCACCGCGGTCGAGCTCATGCCGGTCCACCAGTTCGTGCAGGACGGCCACCTGGTCGAGAAGGGGCTGCGCAACTACTGGGGCTACAACACGATCGGCTTCTTCGCCCCGCACAACGAGTACGCCTACGGGGGCGAGCTGGGCCAGCAGGTCCAGGAGTTCAAGCAGATGGTGAAGAACCTCCACGAGGCGAACATCGAGGTGATCCTCGATGTGGTCTACAACCACACCGCGGAGGGGAACGAGAAGGGCCCCACCCTCTGCTTCCGCGGCATCGACAACGCCTCCTA
>DAHVRS010000407.1 GCA_027322375.1 Brachybacterium sp.
GGCACGTCGAGGACGCCTACCGCCTGCTGCTGGAGGAGGGCTGCCCCTCCTGGCTCTACCCCGTCTCGATGGGCGCGACCACGATCTGGGAGCGCTGGGACTCGATGCTGCCGGACGGCTCGATCAATCCCGGTGAGATGACGAGCTTCAACCACTACGCCCTCGGCGCGGTCGCGGACTGGGTCTACCAGGTGGTGCTCGGCATCCGCGCTGCGGAGCCCGGCTACCGCCGGATCCGCATCCAGCCCACCCCAGGCCCCGGCATCGACTGGGCGAAGGGTGCCTTCGACTCGGCCGCGGGCCGGATCGAGGTCTCCTGGTCCACCGCCGACGGCTTCTCTCTCGAGATCACCGTCCCGGAGGGCGTGGAGACCGAGGTGGTCCTGCCCAGCGGGGAGACGCAGGTCGTCACGGGCGGGCACCACACCTTCTGATCAGCACGTCGTGAGGCACGCCGCGCGCGAAAGCGCTCCGGCGTGCCTTGCTGTGCGCACACCCTCACGGGCGCCCGGGCCCTTCGGTGCATGTCAGGACAAGAGACGGAAAGCGCTTGACCTCAGGCTGTCATGCGACGCACACTACTGGTCCACGGGGATCGTTCCCACGTGGAGGCCGTGGGCGTCGTCGCCCGCGGCGCGCAGTACCGGGACCCGGCACCGCCGGCGCCCCTTCCCCGCTGCCAGCTCCCAGGAGACTCGCCATGCTCAGCCGTCGTCACGCCCTCGCCCTGCTCGCCGTCGCGGGCACCGTCCCGGCCCTCGCCGCCTGCGGGCCCAACGCCGCCGGGCCCTCCGGCGAGGACGGCTCCGCCGCCCTGCGCGTGTACTGGTGGGGCGCGGAGCTGCGTGCCGGCCTCACCCAGGAGGTTCTGGACCTGTACACAGCCGACCACCCCGATCTGGAGATCAAGCCCGAGTACTCGGAGTGGTCGAGCTACTGGGACAAGCTCGCCACGCAGACCGCGGGCGGCGCCGCCCCGGACATCATTCAGATGGACGAGGCCTATATCGACTCCTACGGCTCCCAAGGATCGCTGCTGGATCTCGAGAGCGCCTCGGACGTGCTGGACCTGTCCACCATGGATGAGGCGATCCTCGAGACGGGGCGCCTGGCCGATGGCACTCTCGTGGGCGCCCCGAACGGCTTCAACCTCTACGCGACCGGCATGAACCCCGCCGTGCTCGAGGCGGCCGGGATTGATCTGCCGGATGACACCACCTGGACCTGGGATGACTTCCTGGCGCTGTGCCAGGAGATCTCCGAATGGGGCAAGAGCTCCGGCGAGGCCGTCTTCGGGACCAGCGGCTTCGGTCGCGGCTCCGGCGATCTCGCCGCCTGGGGCCGTCAGAGCGGGAACCAGCAGCTCTTCCCCCGCGAGGACGAGGAGATGGTCACCAAGGACACGATCGTCTCGCTGCTCGAGTTCAGCCTGAAGCTCGGCGACACGGGCGCCGCCCCGGAGGCCGCCGCACAGATCGAGAACGCCTCGGCGAGCCTCGAGCAGGGCATGTTCGCGACCCGCAAGTGCGCCTTCCAGCAGGTCCCGAGCTCACAGATCCTCACCTTCCAGGACACCACCGGGGATCCGCTGAAGCTGCTGCGCATGCCGGCGCGGGAGAGCGGGAACGCGGCGATGGTGAACAAGGCGTCGATGTACTGGTCGATCGGTGCGCGCACCGCAGATCCGTCGGCCGCCGCAGCGCTGACCGGCTTCATGCTCACCGACTCCAAGGCCGCGGAGATCCTCAAGATCGAGCGCGGCATCCCGGCCTTCCCCGAGGTGCAGGAGGCGGTGCGACCGCTGCTCAGCGAGAACGAGCTGGTCTCGCTCGACTTCGCGCAGGAGATGCAGAAGGAGGTCGTCAAGCCCCCGGTGGTCACCCCCGCGAGCGGCGTCGGCTTCGGCACCGAGTACACGCGCGTCGCCGAGGCGGTCCTGTTCGGGCAGAGCACCCCGTCCGAGGGCGCCGACGAGATCCTCGAGATCCTCACCGGCATGCAGCCGGAGGTCTGACCCCGCCTCTTCTCGCCACCCCGGCGTCGGCGCACGAACGCGGCGGGGCGCGGAGCCCGTCGGCCCCGCGCCCCGCCCGTCGGCCGGTGCGTCCTGCCCGGTCAGCTCTCGACCGGCGTGATCTCCCCGCGGAACATCTTGAGGATGACGAAGTTGTCCGCGTAGGGCGCGTTCTCGAGGATCGGGTCGCCCTCCGTCGGGAAGCCCTGCACGCGCACCCCTTCGAGGGCCGGGTTGTTCCCGTACCGCTCGAACAGCGGGATGATCGGCAGCAGCTCGTTGAACGCGAGCGCGACGGTGGAGATGTTCTTCTTCTGCTCCTCCACGTCCAGGCCCTCGCCGGAGATCGCCACGAGCTCCTGCAGGTCCACTGTCCCCTCGGAGGTCTTCACATCCTGGAGCGGGAAGCCGTAGCCCTTGCCGCCCTGGTTCTTCGCGATCGGGATGTTGTGCACGAACAGGTCCGTGACGAAGGAGAAGTGCGGGTGGGGGTGGGCGGAGGAGCCCCACGCCTGGATCGCCATCTCGAAGTCGCCCTTGTCGATGTCGATCGGGGCCTGCTTGTCGTCGAGTCCGCGGGCCGTGACGGAGATGCCGAAGGCGGTGAGCTGCTCGGCGACGCTCTTGCCCGCCGCGGACCAGTCCGCGAAGGTCTGCGGGAACTGGATCTCGTACTTCGCCGCCTTCCCCTCGGGCGTGGTCCAGGCATCACCGGACTTCGTCCAGCCCGCCTCCTCGAGCAGCGAGGTCGCCTTCGCCTCGTCCATCGCGTACTTCTCGATCTTGCCCTTGACCTCGTCGGTCAGCCATTCGTCGACGAAGTTGTCGGAGAAGCCCACCATGTTCTCGACCGCCACCCCGGACTCGGCCAGGGAGATCTGGCCGATCGTCGCCCGGTCCAGGAGGTAGGCGAAGGCCTGGCGCACGCGAGCGTCCGCGAACTCCGTGAAGCGGTCCTGGTTGAGGTAGAGGGCGGGGCCGGAGTACACCGGCGGGCGCAGGATCGTGTATCCGGCGGATTCGAAGGGCTTCTCCGAGGCGGGGGCGAAACCGTGGGTCGCGTAGTCGACGTCCCCGGACTGCACCAGTGAGGTGACCTCCGTGGTCTCGCCCGCGTAGATGACGATGCTGTCGAAGGTGACCTTGTCCGCGCCGTAGCCGTCGGCGTTGCGGACCAGGGTGAGCTGGGTGTTGGTGATCGTCTCGTAGTCGAAGTTGTAGGGCCCGGAGACGATGACGTTGTCCGGCTTGAAGTCCTGGAACTCGGTGCCGAGCGCCTCCCCGTCCCCTTCGTCCATGGTCCCGCCGGCATCGACGATGGCCTTGGCCCGTTCGGCCCACTCGCCGTACTGGGCGGAGGAGACGATGTTGCTCTTGAGGACATAGCGCTCGAGCACCGCGGGCGGGTCCTCGAAGTTCACCACGACCGTCGTCTCATCCGGTGCGTCCAGTCCGGTGATGAAATCCCAGGAGGGCGCGCGCTGGATGAACTGCAGGTAGAAGGTGGTGAGGTAGTCCTGCGAGGTGAGCTTCGAGCCGTCGGACCACACGAGGTCCGGCTTGATCTTCACGGTGAGGGTGCCGGCCTCGGCATCGAGCTCATGGGACTCGGCGATGAGGTACTCCCACGTCTTGTCCGCCCACAGCCACAGGGCCGATGGCGGGGTGAGCAGGTCGCGGTAGGGGCTGTCGCCGAGCAGCACGGTGGGGACGCCCGCATAGGGCTGGGCGGCGAAGTTGTAGTGCCCCTCGGGCGGGGGCAGGTACGGCCAGGCGCCATGGAAGGTGCCGCCGCCCCCTCCGCCGCCGTCGCCGCTGCCGTCCGGTTCGGCCGGCGCGCAGGCGGCGAGTGCGGCACCGGTCGCACCGGTCAGTCCCACGGCCTTGAGCAGGCCTCGTCGGCTCCAGGTGGTGTTCATCGTGTCTCCTCAGGGGTGTTGACGTCGTCGTCGGTGAGGTCGGTCATCGCGTCGAGGCGCTGTCGTCGGGCGGTGAGCAGTCGCGCGGCGACGGCGCCGGCGACGGTGGCGAGGCCCAGCAGCAGGGCGAGAAGGCAGACCAGGCGGGAGGCGCTGCCGGCCTCGGTGAAGGGGAGCATGAGCGCGGAGCCCACCCCCACGAAGCAGCCCAGCGACAGCAGCGCCCGAGACGCGGTCTCGATCATGCGGATGCCTCGCTGCTCGCAGGGTCGGTGACGACCATGCAGGCCACGTCCTGTTCAGCGCCGGGGGCGGGCTTCAACTGCGGGGAGCTGGTGCGGCAGCGGTCCTGCGCGAGCGGGCAGCGGGGGTGGAAGGCGCAGCCGGACGGCAGGGCGGCGAGGCTCGGGATCTCGGCGCTGAGCAGGCCACCGCCGGGCTTCTTCAGCGCGGCGAGCTCGGGGTCCGGTTCCGGGACCGCGTCGAGGAGGGCGCGGGTGTAGGGGTGCTGGGGGTTCGCGATGATCTGCGGGGTGGGGCCCACCTCCACGATCTTCCCCAGGTACATCACCGCTGTCCGGCCCTCCCAGGCGAAGTACTTCGCCAGTGCCAGGTCGTGGGTGATGTAGATGAAGCCGACGCCCTCCTCCTTCCGCAGCCGCGTGAACATGTTCAGCAGGCTCACGCGGATGGAGACGTCGAGCATCGAGGTGGATTCGTCCGCGATCAGCAGCTTCGGGTTCAGGGTGAGACCGCGCGCCACGGAGACGCGCTGGCGCTGCCCGCCGGAGAGCTGGTGGGGGAACTTCGACCGGTAGCTCTCCGCCGGGGTGAGGTCCACGGTGGTCAGCAGCTCGTCCACCCGCTGTTCGACCTCGGCGGCGCTGTGGGCGAGGCCGTGCTTGCGCAGCGGGATCGACAGGGTGCTGCGCACGGAGCGGATCGGGTTCAGGGAGGCGTAGGGGTCCTGGTGGATGTACTGCACGGCGCGGCGGTACTCGTGCCGTTCGGCCCGGGTCATCGACTGCAGGTCCTTGCCGCGGAAGCGGACCGCGCCCCCGGTGGGTGCGGCGAGACCTGCGGCGAGGCGGGCGGTGGTGGTCTTGCCGGAGCCGGACTCCCCCACCAGGCACAGCACCTCGCCCTCGTCCACGCTGAGGGACACGCCGGAGACGGCGGGCAGGTCCTGGCCCTTGGCGTGGAAGACCTGGGAGACGGTGTCGAGCTCGATGAGCGGGGCGGTGCTCCCCGTGGTCTCAGGCACGCGCGATCACCTTCCGTTCGTGGTGGACCTGGTCGTGGTGGATGCAGGCGGCGGCGTGGGTCATGTCCCTCGGCCGCTCGGTGAGCGGGATCAGCGGCGGCTCCGCGGTACGGCACTCGTCGGTCGCGAGCTCGCAGCGGGGAGCGAAGGCGCAGCCGGGCGGGAGGGTCGCGAGCGAGGGCGGGGCGCCGGGGATGGAGGCGAGCTCGGCCAGGTCACCGCGCACGGGCGGGACGGCGTTGATGAGCTTCGAGGTGTAGGGGTGGCGCGGGGAGGAGAAGATGTCCGCGGTGGACCCGGTCTCCACCACGGTCCCGGCGTACATCGTGACGACCCGGTCGGCGAGCTCGGCGGCAAGCGCGAGGTCGTGGCTGATGAAGATCATCGCGAAGCCGAACTCCTCGCGCAGCTCGGCGAGCAGGTCGATGACAGTGCGCTGGGTGAGGATGTCCAGCGCGGTCGTCGGTTCATCGAGCACCAGCAGGCGGGGCCGCATGAGCAGCCCGGTGGCGATGAGGGCGCGCTGCTTCATACCGCCGGAGAGCTCATGCGGGTAGGAGCCCAGCACGCGCCGAGGTTCGAGCCGCACCGAGCGCAGCACCTCCGCGGAGCGCTCGAGGATCTCCTTCCTCCTGATCCGGCCGGGGGCGTGGTCGCGGAGCGTGTCCGCCATCTGCGCGCCGACGGTGAGGACGGGGTTGAAGGCGTTCTGCGCACCCTGGAACACCATCGCCGCCTCGGACCAGCGCCAGCGCCGCAGCTGGGAGGCCGTCATGTCGGTGACCTCGCGGGCGCGGCCGTCGTCCCCGGTGAAGGTGATCGAGCCGCCGGTGATCTCGCCGAGGGCGGGCAGCAGGCGCAGGAGGGCAAGGCCGAGCGTGGTCTTGCCGCAGCCGGATTCGCCCACCAGCGCGAGGGAACTGTGCGGGTGCAGGTCGAAGCTCACCCCTCGCAGGGCGCGGACGCGGCTGTCCTTGCCGGTGCGATAGGCGACCTCGAGGTCCTTCACGGACAGCACCGGAGTGCTGGTGCCGTCGGCCGCGCGGGAACCCGCGGCGCTGGACGTGCCGTCGGCCCCAGTGCCGTCGGCCGGGGTGGAAGAAGGGGAAGTCGTGGGCATCAGCGGTCCCTCAGTCGCGGGTTGAGGATCTCGTCGAGAGTGCGGGTCAGGAGGATCAGACCCAGCTGGAGCAGGACGATCATCGTCACCGGCGCGATGATGTACGGCATCGCGTCGGGGTTGAACATCGCGCCCTTGGTCCACGCGTCGTTGATCATGATTCCCCAGTTGATCCCGCGCTGCGGGGCAAGGCCCAGCAGGTACAGGCCCACCATCGCGTAGATCGCGTTGGTGACGGCGATGATGAAGTTGATGAGGATGTAGCTGGCCATGTTCGGGACGATCTCGCCGAACACGATCCGGGCCCAGCCCACATCCAGCAGCTGCGCCGCCTCCACGAACTCGCGCTCCTTCAGCGAGAGCACCTGCGCGCGGATCGAGCGCATGAGCACGGGCCAGCTGAGCGCGCCCACGATCACGGCGAGCAGGGTGGGCGAGTCGAGCTTGTAGAACGCGCCCACCACGGCGAGCAGCACGATCTGCGGGACGGTCATGACGATGTCGGTCAGCTGCAGCATGATCGCGTCGAAGCGGCCGCCGAAGTAGCCGGCGAGCGCGCCGATCGCGACCGCGATGACGGTGGTGATGGTCGCGGCGAGGAAGCCGACCATGAGCACGGTGCGCCCTCCGATGATCAGCAGGTGCAGGGTGTCCTTGCCCGCGCCCTCCAGGCCCAGCCAGTGATCGGAGCTCGGCGCCTCCCAGGCGCGCATCGGGTCGCCGGGCACGGAGGTGCCCACGATCATCGGGCCCACCACGCTCAGCAGCACGATCGCGAGTACGAGGCAGAGGCCGATGAAGCCCGAGGTGCTGCGGGTCAGCTCGCTGAACAGGCGGCGCAGCGGGCTGACCCCGGCGGACTTCGCCGGCGTGGGGACGGCCTGCTGGTCGGGGACGGGGCTGGAGGTCGCGGTCATGCCGCCCCTCCCTCACCGAGGCGGATCCGTGGATCGAGCGCGGCGTTGACGAGGTCGGCGCAGAGGTTCGCGAGGACCACGGTGATCGTCACGACCAGGAGCACGCCTTGGATCATCGGATAGTCGCGGGTGTTGATCGACTCGAACAGCAGCAGCCCCACGCCCTCGTAGGAGAAGGTCTGCTCGACGAAGATCGCGCCGCCCACGATGAATCCGGCCTGGGTGGCGATCTGCGCGATGAGCGGCAGCAGCGCATTGCGGCCGACGTAGTTGGTCTGGATGCGGGCGTCCTTCAGCCCGCGCGCGCGGGCGACGGTCACGTAATCCTCGCCGAGCACCTGCGTGGTCGAGGCCTTCATGATCAGCGCCCACGTCCCGACGGTGGTGAGGATGTAGGTGATCATCGGCAGCGTCGCGTGGTAGCCGATGTCGGAGAGGAAGCGGAAGGACAGCTCGGGACTCACCCCTGGGGAGTGGTTGCCGCGCATGCGCGTGTAGTCGATGATGCCGAGCTGGACCGCGCCGACCACCACGATGAGGATCGCGAGCAGGTAGTTCGGGATCGCGTGGAAGCCGCTGCCGATGATGGAGACGGCGTGGTCGATGATGCCGCCGCGGCGGTAGGCCATGATCATGCCCAGCAGCAGGCCGATCGAGATCGAGATGATCAGCGCCAGGCCCACGCTGTAGAGCGTCCACGGCAGGTAGTGGGCGATCTTCTCGGTGACGGTGACGCCGGGCGTGGTGATCGAGGTGCCCATGTCGCCGTGCAGGAGCCCCACGAGATAGTCGATGTACTGGCGCCACATGGGGGTCGCGGGGTCGAAGCGGAAGTAGTTCTGCGCCTCCGCCGCGGCCTGCTCGTAGCTCTTGCCGTACAGGGCGATCTGCTGGTTGATGTAGACGTCCACAGGGTTGCCGGGCAGCAGGCGCACCATGAGGAACACGCCGGTGGCGACCACCCAGATCACGAAGGCGGAGCGCAGCAGGCGGCGCAGCACGAAGGAGTGGTAGATGCGGTGGCCGAGGCTCGTGCCGGCGCGCCGCTGCGGCGGGCCGGTGACCTCGGCACCCGAGGGGGCGTCCGTGGTGGCGGCGTCAGCGGTCATCGATCTCCTTCGGTCAGCAACGGTGCTCGCGCGGAGACACTATCCGGTCGTGACACCGGACACACCCTAAACGCGCAGAAAACTCGAACAGATCTGCGCGGACCGGACCGCGGGCGGTCAGGATCGGTCGCCTGTCCTCGCCCCGGGGCCGCCCGGCCCCTCTATGCTCGAGGCCACATCGCGGACACCCCGCCGGGCGGCGCGGGCGTCCCCGTCCAGGAGCACCGACGCCACCGGAGGTCACCATGGAGTCCCTGCCGCAGCCGCTGTCCCGCCCCCGCACCGGCTCCGATGCGGCCGCCCGTGTGCTCACCGCGCTGATCGCGCTCGTGCTGGTGCCGCTGTCCTCGCTGGCGTTCATCGGCGGCATCATGGGCCTGTTCTCGCTGTGGAACCAGGTGATGCAGCGCGGGATGCCGCTGGACCAGCTCGTGCTGGGGAGCCAGGAGATCACGGGCCTCGCGCTCACCGCGGTGGGGATCATCCTGCTGGTCGTCGTGATGCTGACGGGGATCTCGAGCTCCGCCGGGCTGCTCGTGACGGGCCTGTTCGTCCTCGTGGACCTGGTGTGCCTGGTCGCGCCGGGGGCCTTGCTCGGCGCGACCAGCAGGTCCCGGGGTCCTACGGGCTCTCGCTGATGCAGTGGACGATGTACGGGTTCCCGGCACTGCTGCACCTGACCCTGCTCGGGGCGGGGATCGCGCTGGTCATCGCGCGGCGGCGGCCCGATCCCGGCCCCGCCTTCTCCGTCCTCGGGATCGTGGTGGTGCCCCTCCTGTTCCTCGTCGGCGTCGCGCTGCTCCTGCTCGGCTCCCACGAGGGCGTCACGCGCGCCGCGATCACGTTCCAGACGCAGGTCCCGCCCGCGGCGGTGCTGTTCGCGCTGGTCGGTACGGCGCTCATGCTGCTCGGGATGGCGGCGACGCGCTGGTCGCCGTGGGCCGGGGTGCTGCCGGCGCTGCTCCTGCTGGCCCTCACCGTCGCGTGGATGGTGCCTGACCTGCGGATGCTGATCCCCTCGGGGCCGGGAGGGATCGTGTTCACGCTCTCGAGCACCCTCGCCCTGCTGGGCGGCGGGGTGGCGCTCGCGCTCCTGCTCCTCACGCACACGGTGGTGCTCGCCGCGGTGCGGCACCGCTCCCGCCGGCTCCAGCGCGCCGCCGCCGAGGGGTACGCGGCGGCCGCCGACGAGTTCTCGGCCGACGGACGCTCCACGATCGACGGTCGCTCCGATGCCGACGGGCCGGACGCGGATCACTGGCGGTCCCAGACCCGGCATCCCGAGGCCCCGCCCCAGCCGGGTCCGGTCGCGCGCTGAACCTCGCCGCAGCTGCGGCACGGGACACGGCTCAGGAGTGCCGCAGGATCGGCACCGTGCCGAGGCCGGTCGCGACGCCGTCGAGCATCCGGTCCAGCTCCTGCATCTGGAAGCGCTCCCCGTAGACGGCATGCGCCGCCTCGACCTGCTGGGCGGCGGCCTCGGCGTTCTCCGGCGCAGCGGCCGCTGCGGCGGTGGTGCCATGGATCCGCAGACGCAGGCGTGACGTCCCGGCGCGCAGTCGGCCGGTGAGGTCCAGGCGGTACGGGGCCCGCCACAGGAGCCCGACCTGCTCGCCGTCCACCTCGACCACGGCGATCTCCCGCACAGGCGGCTCGAGCAGAGCCCGGTAGCCGCTGCCGCCACCGGCCGCGGGCAGGGGCGCGCCCTCGCCGAGATCGAGCACGAGCGGGCCCGCGGCGGCGTTCTCGTCGAGGGTCACGGTGGTCTCGAACAGGAGGGGGCGCAGGTCCGCGGCCTCCTCGCGGTGCAGGAGATGCGGGAGGTCCACGGGATGCGGCTCCTCCCCATCCCGGGCGAGGGTCCAGGGACCGTCAAGCGGTGTCGCGGTGGGCTCCGGAGCAGGCGCGCCACCCGCGCCTACTCCGTCGGCCGCCGCCGTGCTGGGGGAGTCCTGGAGCGGACCGCGAGCGAGGAGCACGAGTGCCTGGTAGGGCGCGAGGGTGAGTTCCCCGCCGCCCGGCGTGAGGCGCTGCACCGCTTCTGCTGCGCCGATGTCTGACGCGGCGGGGTCGTGGACGGCCAGCGCGGCGCGCGGCTCGCGCAGCGCGACAGTGAGGTCGAGCGTGGTCGGGCCGGTGTTGGCGAGGAAGTACAGGTCGCCGTCCTCGAGCCGGCGGCGGACCACGCCCACCCGGCCACGGTCCCCGGCGAGCTGCAGCGGGGACGGGAGCGCCGCGGTGAGCGCGTCCGCGAGCGGGTTCGCCCCGCCGCCGTCGGCCGCAGCACCCTCGGCGGTGCGAGCAGCTCCCGCGGCGCCGACCATGGAGAGCGTCGCGTGGTTCACGAGGCGCGAGTCCTGGACGGCGTCCTCCGGCATGGTGACGGTGGTTCCCGCGGGATAGGCCGGGGAGTCGACGGCGAGCACCGTCCCGCCCGCCTCGCGCACACGGTCCAGCCAGCCGCGCGCCGCCTCGGGCAGGCGTGCCACGCGTGGCAGGACCACCAGCGGGTAGGCGGCGGGGTCGAGGGTCTCGAGGATCCCGTCGTCCACGAGGTCGAGGTCGAAGCCGGCGCGGCGGATCGCGGCAGGCAGCGCCTCGCCGATGTGGGCGCGGCAGGCGCGCCAGAGGTCGTGGCCGGAGCCGCGCGCCGCGCGGACGTCGGCGTAGGGGAGGTAGAGCGCGACGTCCGCGCCCGGGGTGCCGAGCCGCAGTGCCGCGCACAGCCGGGCGAGATAGCCGCTGAGTTGGGGCATCGCGGGCCACCAGGCATTGCGGTCATCCAGCGCACCAGCGGCGTAGAAGGTCCAGCCGAGCCCCTCGACGTCGGGGGCGCTGTACGGCCAGCCGTGGCCCACGAAGTGGGTGATGCCCAGCAGGAGGTGCTCGTGCGCTTCGCCGAGGAGGTCCAGCGGTGCGGCGCGGAAGGAGGGCGAGTGCACCCAGGTCCACACCTCGCTGGAGACGACCTCGCGCCGGTCATGGTGGGCGGCCGACGAGGCCCAGCGGGACTGGGTCAGTGCCGTCCAGCCCGCGCCCTCCCCCTCGATGAGGTGGACGCCGCGCTGGGCGGAGAGGGTGATCGGCGGTTCGCCGTAGCCCTGCAGGCGGAAGCGCACGGAGTGCTCCTCGGCCCAGGCGCGGCAGGTCGCGACGAACCCCTCCTCGACCAGCTCGGACAGGGTGCGGCCATAGTCCTCACGAACCTGTGCGGCGCCGGGCGCATCCACGTGCAGCAGCGGAAGCTTCTCGAGCAGGTCGTAGCCGCGCCGCTCCTGGAAGTGGGCGGGCAGGCTCGCGGTCCAGCCCGCCTCGTACACCTCGAGGCTGTCGCTGAACACGGAGCCGAGCAGCTCGGCAGGGACCGCGCCGAGGAGCGCCCCGCCCACGGTGTCCAGGTGGTGGCGGACAGCAGTGGCGGAGAGGTGGTCCACGACGGGGCCCTCGGCGCCGACAGCGGCCCGCTTGACCTGCTGACCGGTGACCTGCGACCAGACGAGCAGCACGGTGCGGGGGCCGCGCCCGGTGGGCAGGCGCAGCACGTCCCCGTCGGGTTCGAGCCGTGTCCAGCCCGACGGGGGCAGGCCGTCGCCCACGTGCACGGCGACCAGCTCGTCGCCCGGCCAGGCAGGGGTGAGCGGCACCTCGAGCGGGGCCGGACCCAGGTCGCGCCGCTCCCAGCGCAGGCTGCGGGCGGCGTGCTCGACGCCGATGTGCGCGCCGCCGTAGGACCAGCCGCTGCCGAGCGTCACATCGAGCCGCAGACCCAGCTCACGGGCGCGTTCCGCGGCGTGGCGGACATGGCCGAGCACCTCGTCCGAGAGGTAGTGCGGGGCGCCCTCGCGCAGCGGATGGACGACGGCGATCTCCGCCCCGCCGAGCCCGGCCTGGGCCATCGCCTCGAGCTCGCGGTCGATCTCGCCGCGGTCGAGGTCCGGGCCGAACCACCACCAGCGCATCATCGGCCGGGCAGCCTCATCCGGGGCGTCGAGAGCGTCGAGGACGTGGGCGATCGAATGGGCGGACATGCAAGTCTCCTGCTCAGGCAGCGGGGAGGGCGGGCAGGCGCGGTCCTGCGGCCGACGGGGCCGTGCGGCGAGCGAGCCCCGTCGGCCGACGGGTCAGGCGGCGGGCGGGGTCCAGCGCTGCACGGCCTCGGGCCGTGCCCAGGACACGCCGATCTCGCTGAAGGGGCGTCCCTCCGCGAGCGCGCGCTGCAGGATCGCGTTGATGTCGCGGACCACGGGATGGGCCTCGGGCCCCTCCCCCACCCATTCCACGTCCTGCTCGATCGGGAGCGGATCGGGCACGGACTGGATCGCCTCGAGCACGGCGGAGAACACCCCGGTGGAGGAGAGGGAGGACAGCAGCGGCACCTCTCGGTCGCGCACATGGGCGATCAGGTTCTCGACCAGGTCGATCCGGTCGTGGTCCAGCTCTTCTGTCTCGCCTCCCTCGAGAGTGCGCAGGGAGCGGTCGTCGGTGTAGTGGAGGCGGTGGCGGCCTCGGGGCCCGGCGATCTCGATCCAGGGGCTCTCCTGCTCGGGCGCCGTCGTGGTCAGCGCGCACACCACTGACGGGCCCTCCCCTGCCGGATCGATGCGCAGGAAGGTCGTGTCATCGGCCTGGATGTCGTGGGCGCGGCGCAGCTCGGTGGTGACGGAGGCGATGTCCGCGACCTCGTCGATGCCCGCGATCGCGAGACCGGCATGGACGGCGTGGGCGAGCGGGTTCGTGGCGACCCCGTCGGCGACGCGGTGACCGTTCAGGCGGCGCTTGCCGGCCCAGCGGGAGCGGGCGTAGTAGGCGCGGTCGCGCTGCCAGGCGCCGTGCACGTGCACGGCCGTGACCGGGCCAAGCGAGCCGGTGGCGACCTCGTCCCGCAGCACGTCCACCCCGGCGCCGCCACGGGCCTGGAAGCCGATCTGGACGGCGCGGCCCGCCTGCTGCGCGGCCTCGAGCAGGCGCCAGTGGTCCTCGAGCGAGGGGACGGGCGGCTTCTCGAGGTAGACGTCGAGCCCGGCGGCGAGCGCCTCGGTCGCGAGCGGCACATGGGTGTCGATCGGGGTGGCGATGATGACGATCTCGGGCCGGTCCTCGCCGGTCGTCGCGGCGAGGAGGTCGGCGAGGCTCTCATGGTGGAGGTCTTCGAGCCCGGCGGGAGGCGCGGCGACGTCCACGACGCCCACCAGGTGCGCGGTGCCGTTCTCCTCGAGCGCGGCGAGGCGGCGCAGGTGCACGGCGCCGAAGCCGTGCGTGCCCACGAGCGCGATGCGCACCGGCCCGGACGCGGGGGCGATGCTCATCGGGCAGCGCCCTCCAGCTCCGCGCTGTCCTGGCCTGCACTGTCGCCGTCACGGCTCAGGTCCATGCCCAGGAAGGCGGCGACGTCCACCGGCAGACCGGTCGCGAGCGACTCGTTGCCGCAGATCCCGACGCTGATCGCGCGGATCCCGTCGCGGTGGTCGGAGGGGCGGCCGAGCTCGTCCTCGACGGGGCCCACGAACACGTCGCGCAGCAGCAGCGCATCGCCGCCGCCGTGCCCGCCCACCCCCTCGGGGATCTCGACCTCGTGCGCGGGCTCGAAGTGCTTCTGCACCACGAGGCGCTCGCCGCGCTCGCGCACGCCCGCATCCTCGGTGGTGACGGCGACGGCGCTGGGGTCCACGTGGGCGCGGCCGTCGGCGTCCTTCGCCACGACCTCGGCACGCTCGATGACCTCGAGCTCGGCGCGGCCCGCGGTGCCGTTGATCGCGACGCGGTAGCCCTCCCAGGGGCTGTGGGCGTTCAGGGCGTAGGTGAGGATCGGGCCGCGGGCGTAGTCGACGATCGCGGTGAGATTGTCCTCGGCGGTGATGCCGGGGTCGAAGACAGAGCGGTCACGCTGGTAGCCGTCGTGCTCCTCGGCCCTCAGGTAGAGCGCCTCGAGCCGCTCGTCGGAACGCAGATCGAGCTCGAAGGGATCGTGCGGGCCGTCGTGCGTGCCGCGCGCCGGGAGCGGGGCCAGGCCGCGCGAGGCCGCGGCGTCGGCCCCGTAGAAGTGCAGCCCGCCGCGTGCGTAGACGCGGGCGGGGGTGTCCGCGATCCACCAGTTCACGAGGTCGAAGTGGTGAGCAGCCTTGTGGATGAACAGGCCCCCGGAGTTCGTCTTGTCGCGGTGCCAGCGACGGAAGTAGTCCGCGCCGTGCTGGGTGTCCAGCACCCACTCGAAGTTCACCGAGACGACGTCACCGATCTCGCCGGAGGCGATGACCTGCTTCAGCGCGGTGTTGCGGGGGCTGTAGCGGTAGTTGAAGGTGACGACCACGCTGCGACCGGTGCGGTCGATCGCGTCCTGGATCGCGCGGGCCGACGGTGCATCGATGGTCAGCGGCTTCTCGACGACCACGTCCGCGCCCGCCTCGAGGGAGCGGACCACGTGCTCCGCGTGGAGGCGGTCCACGCTCGTGACGATCACACGGTCCACCTTCTGCTCGGTGATGACCTGCTCGAGCTCATCGGGACCGGCGAGGACCACGTCCGCGAAGGCGGGGATGCGGTCGCGGTGGAACTCCCGCCGGGCCGGGTTGATGTCCAGCAGCGCCACGAGCTCGGCGACGTCGGCGTGGGGGCCTGCGATCGCGTCGAGGTACATCTGGGCTCGGTGGCCGGAGCCGATCAGGGCGTAGCGGGTGGTCATGTCTCTCCTGTGTCGAGCGGAACCTGCGTGGGTGTCGGTGGCGGTGGCGGTATCGGTATCGGTGGAGGTCCCGCGCGACCGCGAGATTGTGCGATTCTGAACCGTTCTCGGGCCGGAAGTGGTTCAGATCCGCACAATTCTCGAGGCCCACCCCGGCGGCGGGGACGAAGTGACGGTGCGGGTCGGGGCGAGGCCCGGGGGCTACTTGATGCCGGTGGTGGCGAAGCCCTTGACGAGGAACCGCTGACCGAAGAGGAACACCAGGAACAGCGGGATCAGGGACACGACGGACATCGCGAACATCGCGCCCCAGTCGGAGGAGCCCTGCGTGTCCAGGAACGACTTCAGCGCCAGCGGCACGGTGAAGTTGTCCGGGGAGGTCAGGTAGATGAGGGAGCCGAAGAAGTCGTTCCACATCCACATGAACGTGAAGATCGTCGTGGTCGCGAGCGCCGGCAGCATGAGCGGCAGGATCACCCGGAAGAAGATCCGGAAATGACCGCAGCCATCGATGCGCGCCGCCTCATCCAGCTCGCGCGGAATACCGCGGATGAACTGCACCATGAGGAACACGAAGAACGCGTCGGTCGCCAGGAACTTCGGCAGGATCAGCGGCAGCATCGTGTTCACCCAGCCGGTCTGGGAGAAGATGATGTACTGCGGCACGATCACCACGTGGATCGGCAGCATCAGCGTCATCAGCATGATCGCGAACGCGATATTGCGGCCCCAGAACTTCAGCCGCGCGAACGCATAGGCGGTCAGCGAGCACGCGATCAGGTTGCCGATGACGCAGCCCAGCACCAGCAGGGTCGAGTTGATCAGGTAGTGCGAGAACGGCTGCGCGAGCGATTCCCAGCCCCGGGCGTAGTTCGAGAAGTCCAGGCTCACCGGGAACAGCGAGGGATTGCGGAAGATCTCCTCATTGGGCCGCAGCGAGGAGACGACCATCCACAGCAGCGGATAGATCATCACCAGGCTTGCCAGGATCATCACGATATGACGGGCACCGCGGCGCACCAGATGGCGCGGACGGGGCTTCGGGACCACCTTCGTGCCGGACGTCGTGGACGCGGTGGAGCGAGGGGCGGCCGGCGCAGGGACGTCGGCGGGCGAGGTCGCACTCTGCAGATCAGTCATCGTAGAACACCCAGAACTTGGAGACGAAGAAGTTGATGGCGGTGAAGAACGCGACGATGATCAGCAGCAACCAGGCCATCGCCGAGGCATAACCCATGTCGAACTGGGTGAAGCCCTTCTGATACAGGTACAGCGTGTAGAACATCGTCGAATCCGACGGGCCACCGGTACCGCCCGAGACCACGAACGCCTGGGTGAAGGACTGGAACGCGTTGATCACCTGGAGCACCACGTTGAAGAAGATGATCGGCGTGAGCAGCGGGATGGTGATCCGGAAGAACTTCGTCATCGTCGAGGCGCCATCCACGCTCGCCGCCTCGTAATACATCTCCGGGATCTGGCGCAGACCGGCCAGGAAGATGATCATCGGCGAACCGAAGGTCCACACGTGCAGCAGGATGATCGTGCCCAGCGCCGTGTCCGGGTTCGAGACCCAGCCGGGCAGGTCGGTGAACCCGAACATGCCTGCGACCTGGTTGATCAGGCCGTTCGCGCCGAACATCTGGCGCCACAGGATCGCGATCGCCACCGAGCCGCCCAGCAGTGAGGGCAGGTAGAAGATCGAGCGGTAGAAGGACAGACCCTTCATGCCCTGGTTCAGCAGCACCGCGAGCAGCAGCGCCGCGATCAGCTGGAGCGGGGTCCCTACGAACACGTAGATGAACGTGACCACCAGCGAGTTGTGCAGGCGGGTATCGGAGATCATCTGCTTGATGTTCTCCAGCCCCACGAACTCCGGCGGCGCCAACAGGCTGTAATCCGTGAACGCCAGAGCGAACGAGGCGATCATCGGAATCAGCGTGATCCCGAGGAAGCCCAGCAGCCACGGCGTCATGAACACCGCCGCGGACTTGTTGTCCGGGTGCTTCTCCTTCGCCCCTCCCTTCTTGCGTGAGGAGACGATGGACGCGAGTTCTCCCACCGCGCTCATAGGCTTCTTCCCTTCGTGAAAGTTGTGGGGCCGGTCGCCCGGCGGGGACTGCATGGTCCGCCGCCGGGCGACCGATCACTGGGTCTGCTCAGGCGAGCGCCCCGGCGAGGTCATCGAGGACGCGCTGGCCGGCCTCGGCCGGGCTGAGCTTGCCGAAGAGCATGTCCTCGCAGGCACGGGTGAGGATGTCCTCGAACTGGCCGCCGCCCTGCGGGGTGATCTCGGGGGCGTCGCCCAGCTCCTGCTCGATCGAGTTGAGATAGTCGACGGCCTTCGTGTTCGCCTCGTCGAGGTCAGGGACGATCGCCTCGCGCACGGTGAGGTTGCCGGGCACGCCGCGCTCGACGGAAAGGATCTTCCCTGCGTCAGGCGAGTTGACCAGGAAGTCCACGAACTTGACGGCCGCCTCGGGGCTCTGCGTCTTCGCGGAGACGGCCCAGTACATGGACGCCTTGTACCAGAGCTCGGCGTCCGCGGCGGAGCCGGTCATCGACGGCGGGCGCAGCACGGTGACGCCGTCCGGGACGAGCCCATCATGGGCGACGACCTGGTTGGACCAGGCGACCGTCATGGCGACCTTGCCGGTGGCGAACAGGGACTGGTCCATCGCCTGGGCGGCGTCCTCGACGGAGACCGACGCGTCGGGGCCCGCCTTGGTGTCCTGGATCTCCTTCGCCCACTCGAACCACTTCGTGGCGGTGTCGACGTCGAAGCCGGCCGCACCATCCTTGTACTGGTCCTGCCCGGCCTGGCGGACGAACACCTGGAACAGGCCCTGGACGGAGCCCATCTGGGTCATGCCGTAGGTGCCGTCCGGGGTGCCCTCGGTGATCTTCTGCGCGGTCTCGAGCAGGTCGTCCCAGGTCCAGGTGGTGTCGTCCGGGATGTCGACGCCAGCCTCCTCGAACACAGCGGGGTTGAGGAGGAAGCAGAAGGCGTTCAGGCCCGCGTTGATCGCGGCGAGGCCCACACCCTCCACCTCGCCCACCTCGACCGAGCCGGGAGCGAAGTCGGTGGTGGACAGGCCGGCACCGGCGAGGTCGAGCAGTGCGCCGCGGCCCGCGTACTCGGAAAGGTACTTCTCATCCATCTGGACGATGTCGGGGAAGTCGCCACCGGCGGCCTGGGTGGCGAGCTTGTCCCAGTAGCCGCTCCACTCGCCGGGCTCGAGGTTGACGGTGACGTCCGGCTCGACCTCCTTGTAGGCATCGGCGACCTGCTGGGTCTTCTCGTCACGGGTGGGGTTGCCCCACCAGGCGAGGCGCAGCGAGGCGGAGCTGGCATCCCCGCCGTCGCCACCACCGGAGCCGGAGCCGCCGGAGGCGTTGGGGCCGCAGGCGGCGAGGGCGGCGAGGCCGGGAACGGCCATGCCGAGGGCAAGGGTGGAACGTCGGGAAAGCATCGGATCTCCTTTGATCGTCAGGTCCGTGGCGGGGTGCCACGGGAGGGCCGAGCAGTGGACGGCGAACGTTCCGCACGAGGCCGCCGAGTGGAGGTGGCCCCGCCGGGTGGCGGTGCCACCGCCGAGTGGCGGTGTCCGATCCGGGCTGAAAGGTTTCAGGTCCCGCATCGCCTCTCCGGCGGACCGTTCCGCCGGACCGGATGGTCCGTGAGGTGAGTGACCCTAGGAAAGCGCTTGTCGGCGGTCTTGTCAACCGCTGCGGATCACGGGCACGTCACGAAACCGCCCCCGCGCACGACCAGTGAGAAACCGGTTCACGACCCTACCCTGCCCAGGTGGCACGGACGAGCCGGTCACGCGCTGTTCACCCGCTCTCCATCGCGGGACGCTAGCGTGCGCGCGACCGGGCCAGCGCGCCCGCAGACCGCTCCGGGCCAAGCCCCGGGCCAAGGAGTCGCGGATGGACATCACCGCGTGGGCGCTCGCGCTCATGGAGCGCCTGGGCGGCCCCGGCACGATGCTCGTCATCGCGCTCGAAGCCCTCTTCCCTCCCGTCCCCGGAGAGGTGCTGCTGCCCTTCGCCGGGGTCGCCGCCGCGGC
>DAHVRS010000410.1 GCA_027322375.1 Brachybacterium sp.
CCGCCTCGAGCGGGATCTCCAGCTGGGCGAGGACCACGTCCGCGCCGGCTACGGCGGCGGTCGCCGCCGGCGTGAGGGCGGCTCGCGCGTTCGCGCCGGCGGCGACGACGATCGAGTTCTCGCCGTCTGGCGTGACGGTGATCAGGGCCGTGCCGGTCGGCGCATCCACTCGGCTGATCGCCTCGGTGGCGACGCCCGCTCGGTGGAGCGACTCCAGGAGAAGCTCGGCCGCGTCGTCACGGCCGAGCGCACCGACGAAGGCGGTGACCGCCCCTCCCGCCCGCGCGGCGGCCACGGCCTGGTTCGCGCCCTTTCCGCCGGGCAGCATCTGCCCGCCCGTGCCGTGGAGGGTCTCGCCGGGCGCCGGGTGCCGCTGCACCTGCGCGAGGAGGTCGACGTTCACGGAGCCGACGACGACGATCGTGCCGTCGGCCGGGGGCGGGATCGAGGCGTCCATAGGGCGAAGCCTACGGTCAGGCGGCGTGGTCCACGCAGGTCCGCGCCGTGGGTCGCACCGCGAGTCGGGCGCGCGGGATCTCGCATCCGCACACCTCGCAGACCCCGTAGGTGCCCTCCTTCAGCCGCTGCTCGGCGGCGTCGAGGTCCTCGAGATGGCGTTCGGCCCCGGACAGCAGCGCCTCCGTGCGGGAGCGGTCCACGGCGGTGGTCTGCCCCTCGGGGTCGTGCTCGTCATCCGTGGAGCTCAGCTCCATCCCCTCGAGGATCGCGGCGTAGTCACGGCGCAGCGCCGCGATCCTCTCCCGGGTGCGGGAGCGCTCTGTCTCGAGCAGCGCCCGGAGGTCGTCGGAGACTGTTCAGCCCTCGCTGCCGGAGATGTTGACCTGCCACACGATGCCGAAGCGGTCGGTGAAGGCGCCGTAGACGTCGCCCCACATCTGCTTCTCGAGCGGCATCGTGATCTCGCCGCCCACGGACAGCTTCTCGTAGGCGCTGCGCAGCACCGCCTCGTCGTCGCCCATCAGGGAGAGGGTGACGTTGGTGCCGCGGAGGTAATCGCCCATCCCCTCGATCACGTCCGAGGCGTAGAGGCGGATGAGGTCGGTGACCTCGAGGGAGCCGTGCATGATCTTGTCGGAGGCGGGGTCGCCCTCCGGAACCGCGTGGAACTCGCCGAAGGTGGCGAACTGGGGCGTGGCCCCGAGGGCCTCGCCGTAGAACTCGATCGCCTCGCGGGCGTTGCCGTCGAAGTTGAGGTAGGGGTGCAGGGCTGCGGGCATGGCGGACGTCCTCCTCGGCGTCGGCGGCGGCTGGTGCCGGGCGCTCAGAGCGAGCTTAGGCCCGGGGCCGACAGTCCACCAGGGGAGGGAGCGACGGACGGCGCGTGACCTGCGGCCGCCCACTGCGTACGCTCGTCCGTGTGACCTCCTCGCCCGCGATCTCCCTGCGCCGACGCCGCTTCGCGCTCTACGCCCTGTTCCTGTTGCCGGGCCTGAGCATGGCCGCCTGGGTCACCCGCACCCCGGCCGTGCGGGACCTGCTGGACGCCTCGACCGCGCAGATGGGGTTGGTGCTCTTCGGTCTGTCGGTCGGATCGATGACCGGGATCCTCTCCTCCGGGCCGCTCGTGATCCGCTTCGGGACCCGGCCCGTGGTGCTCGTCGGTTCGAGCCTCGTGGTCCTCGCGCTGCCCACGATCGCGCTCGGCGCCTCGACGGGACAGCCGCTGCTCACCGCGTTCGGGCTCGCCCTGTTCGGCGGCGGGATGGGCGGCGGCGAGGTCGCGATGAACGTCGAAGGGGCCGAGGTCGAGAAGCTCGGCGGGCGCTCCTTCCTCCCCGCCCTGCACGGCTGCTTCAGCCTCGGCACGGTGATCGGCGCGGTGCTCGGCATCCTCGCGAACGGCGCCGGGTTCCCCGTGGTGCCGCATCTCGTCGTGACCGCCGCCGTGGGTGCAGGGCTGCTGCTCTGGGCGTTGGGAGGGATCCCCGCCGGGACCGGGAAGTTCACGGCCGACGAGCGCTCCGCGCAGTCCGTGACGCCCCGCCCCGCGCTGTGGAAGGACATGAGGCTCGTGTGCATCGGCGGCGTGGTGCTCGCGATGGCGCTCGCCGAGGGCACCGCCAACGACTGGCTGCCGCTGCTCATGGTCGACGGGCACGGCTTCGGCGCGACGATGGGCTCGCTCGTGTTCGCGCTGTTCGCCGGTGCGATGACCGTGGGCCGCTTCGCCGGCGGGCCGATCGTGGAGCGCGTGGGCCGCTCCCGCGTGCTCATGGTCAGCGCCCTGTTCGCCGCGACCGGGCTCGCGCTCATCGCCTACGTGGACAGCCAGGTCACCGCTGTCGCCGCGGTGGTGCTGTGGGGCCTCGGCGCCTCGCTCGGCTTCCCGCTCGCGCTCTCCGCCGCCGGGGACTCCGGCCCGAATCCCGCCGCGCGCGTCGCCCTCGCCTCGGTGATCGGCTATCTCGCCTTCCTCGTGGGCCCGCCGACGCTCGGGTTCCTCGGCGAGGAGTTCGGGCTGCGCGGCGCGCTCGTGGTGCCGCTCGTGGTCGCGCTCCTCGCGGTGGTGCTCGCGCCAGCCACCGGCACCCGCCGGCCGATGGTCGGGGAACAGCCGATGGAGGCGGGCCCAGTCGAGGCGGGCGCAGCCGAGACCTGCTGACGAGGCGGGTCGGCGGAGATCAGCCCAGCAGATCCAGCAGCCGACGGCAGCGCGGCGGGTCGATCGTGAGGCCCTGCTCGAGGCCCCGCAGCAGGTAGGACATCGACCGCACCAGCACCCAGTCGCGGGCACGGTCCGCCAGCACGTCGCCAAACTGCGGATCAGCAGGGCCGCGACAGGGTTCGGCAGCGTGCGCAGCGCCGACGACCACCCCGCCCTGCACACCTATCGCGTCGCCGACCGTCTGACCCCGGGCAGGAACGCCCTCGTGCCAGCGGTCGGGCAGCAGGTCGTCGAAGGTTGGGTCCGCGGCGTCGGCCGCAGTGGCGGGGCGGGTGGTCAGAGAGGGCACCCGTGCACGGTATCCACGTCACGCACCGCACGGCCATCAGTTTCTCGCGGCGCCGCACTCAGGCGTGCAACGTCCGCGCCGCCTCGCGGGCCTGCACGGCGGGGCTCTCCATCTGGATGGTCGCGTGCTCGAAGGCGACGGGGAAATGGGTGCGCACGCAGTCGTGCACCTCCTCGAGGATCTCCATCGCGTGGACCGAGCTGAAGCACTCCTCGGCCACCACCACGTGCGCGGAGATGATCGGCAGGCTGCTGCCCACGTTCGAGGCGTGCAGGTCATGGACGTCCAGGACGTGCTCGAGGCCCAGCAGGTGCTCACGCACCTCATCGAGATCCACCCCCTCAGGGGTGTACTCCATGAGGATCCGCAGCGTGTCGCGCAGGATCCGCACCGCGCGCGGCACGATGAGCGCGGCGATGAACAGGCCCGCGAGCGCGTCGGCCTGCTGGAAGCCGGTGTACCGGATGACGAGCGCCGCGATGATCACGCCGAGGGAGCCGAGCGCATCGTTGGCGACCTCGAGGAAGGCGGCCTTCATGTTCAGGCTCGTGTCCTTGCCGCCGGCGAGGACCAGGATCGCCACGAGGTTCACCGCGAGCCCGACCGCGCCGAAGACGAGCAGCTCCGTCGAGGCGATCTCGGGCGGGGAGGCGAGGCGGCGCAGCCCCTCGATCGCGGTGTAGGTGCCGACGACGATCAGCAGCGTCGCCTGGGCGAGCGCGGCGAGCACCTCGATCCGGGCGAAGCCCCAGGTGCGGGCGGGGCTCGCGGGACGCAGCAGCATCGTCGCGGCGATCAGGGCGACCAGCAGTCCCGAGGCGTCCACGAGCGCATGTGCGGTGTCGGTGAGCAGGGCTAGGGAGCCCGTGACCACGCTGCCCACCGCCTGCGCGATGACGATCAGCGCGGTCAGCCCGAAGGCGATCGCGAGGCGGGTGCGGCCGGTGTCCGGGGTGGCGTGGCTGTGGCCGTGCCCGTGGGTGTGCGAGGCAGTCATCGCGGGCCCTTCTCGTCGGCTGTGTCGTCCCTGGCGGCCTGGCCGGTCGCCTCGCGCAGGTCGACCCCGTCGGCCGGGCCGCCGCCCACGCGCGGATCGTGCAGGTGCTCGTGGACCGTCGGCGCCGCGCCCGCGCCGGAGAGCATCGCGCTCGCGAGGGCGAGGAGGGAGTGCAGGCGCGCCGGGTCGGTGAGCGAGAACCATGAGGCGCGGCCCTCGCTGCGCATGCTGATCAGGCCGCAATCGCGCAGGCAGGCGAGGTGCTTGCTCACCGTCGACTGCGCGAGCTGGAGGTGCTCCACGAGGTCCCGCACCCGGTGCTCCCCGGTGGAGAGGTGCTGCAGGAGCGCGAGGCGGGTGGGCTCGGCGAGGGCGTGGAAGAGCGCGGCCTGCGACTCGTCCACCTCGAAGAGCGGGGGAGTGGATTCCATCGGCATCGCCATGTGGCGATCATATCGCTCAATGGCGATGAGAGGGAGAGCGGGGTGGTGCGTGAAGGGTGAAGTGCAGGACGGACCCTTCCTTGATACCCCCTAGGGGTATACGGTCGATGCATGAGCACGCATCAGGAGGGCCACGTCGACCACCAGGAGCATCCCGACCACCACGAGCACGGCCACCACGAGCACCACGAGCACAGCCACGACATGCACGCCGGCCATGATCATCACGGTCACGGCGGTCACGGGGACCACGTCGCGCAGTTCCGCCGGCTGTTCTGGATCATGCTCGTGCTCGCGATCCCCGTCGTCGGCCTGTCGCCGATGTTCGCGGACCTGCTCGGCTACTCGCTCCCGGACGTGCCGGGCCTCGCCTGGGTCGCGCCGCTGCTCGGCACCGTCATGTACGTGTGGGGCGGGAAGCCGTTCCTCACCGGCGGCCTCTCCGAGCTCCGTTCCCGCACCCCGGGAATGATGCTGCTGATCAGCCTCGGCATCACCGTCGCGTTCCTCGCTTCCTGGGGCTCCCGGCTGGGACTGCTCGACCGCGAGCTCGAGTTCTGGTGGGAGCTCGCGCTGCTGATCGTCATCATGCTGCTCGGGCACTGGATCGAGATGCGCTCGCCGGCATCCAGCGCCTCGTCGCCGAGGCGCAGTCCTCCTCCTCCCGCGCCCAGCGGATCGCGGACCGCGCCGCCGCCTGGCTGTTCTGGTTCGCGCTCGGTGCCGCCGTGCTCACCGCGCTCGTCTGGACGCTGCTGGGCATGCCCGAGGACGCCGTCATCCGCACCGTGACCGTGCTGGTCATCGCCTGCCCCCACGCCCTCGGCCTCGCGATCCCGCTGGTCGTCTCCCTCGCCACCGAGCGCGCGGCCAGCGCCGGCGTGCTCGTCACCGACCGCCTCGCCCTCGAGGGCATGCGCACCGTGGACACCGTCCTGTTCGACAAGACCGGCACCCTCACCCGCGGCGAGCCCGCGCTCTCCGAGATCGCCGTCGCCCCCGGCAGCGGGCTCGACGAGCAGACGCTGCTGGGCCTCGCGGCCGCCGCCGAGTCCGAGAGCGAGCACCCGCTCGCCGGCGCCATACGCGAGCGCGCAGCGGCCGACGGGGCGAGCGTCCCCGCCGCCGCCGAGGTCACCTCCGCCCCCGCGCTCGGCGTGAGCGCCCAGGTGGACGGCCGCGAGATCCGCGTCGGCGGACCCCGCCTGCTCGAGGAGACCGGCGCCGCCGAGCACGAGGAGGCCCCGGCCTGGCGCGAGGAGGGCGCGATCGTGCTGCACGTGCTGCAGGGCGGCGAGACCGTCGGAGCCCTGAAGCTCGCCGACGCGGTGCGGGAGGAGTCCCGTGAGGCGATCGACGCGCTCCACGCCCGCGACATCCACGTCGTCATGATCACCGGCGATGCGCAGAACGTCGCCGAGCACGTCGGCGCCGAGCTCGGCATCGACCGGATCTTCGCCGGGGTGCGTCCCGAGGACAAGGCGGACCGCGTCGCCGCGCTGCAGCAGGAGGGCCGACGGGTCGCGATGGTCGGCGACGGCGTGAACGACGCGCCCGCCCTCGCCCAGGCCGACGTGGGCCTCGCGATCGGCGCCGGCACCGACGTCGCGATCGGCTCCGCCGGGGTGGTGCTCGCCTCCTCGGACCCACGCTCGGTGCTCTCGGTGATCGAGCTGTCGAGCGCCGCCTACCGGAAGATGCGGCAGAACCTGTGGTGGGCGGCCGGGTACAACCTGCTGTCCGTCCCGCTCGCGGCCGGCGTGCTCGCCCCGATCGGGTTCGTCATGCCGATGAGCGTCGGCGCGCTGCTGATGAGCGCCTCGACCGTGGTGGTGGCGCTGAACGCGCAGCTGCTGCGCCGCCTGGATCTGCGCCCCGAGGCGGTCGCCGACCGGCGCTGAGGGCGGATCGGGCTCAGGCCCCCAGCTGCATCGTGGTGACGCAGGTGGGGGCCTCGGCATCGGTGCGCAGCGTCGTCGTGGCCTCGCCGGGATCTCCGGTGAGGGTGAACGTGAGCTCCTCGTCCCGCGGCAGCCACAGGCCCAGGAAGCCGTTCGGCGCGGTGGTGCGCTCCTCGTCGATCAGCAGCGTCCCGGAGGCGTCCTCGACCCGCACCGCGAGCTCCTCCTCCGCCAGCTCGCCGAGGCACGTGGTGAGGCTGTGGAGGAAGCACTCGTGGGTCCCCGACACGAACGGTGCGACCGAGACGTACAGCTCCTCCGCGGGCAGCTCGAGGGTCGCCTCCCGCCCGGCGGCGTCGGAGAGGGTGAGCACGTCGGTGCCGACGGAGGCGAGCAGCTCCGCGGGTCGCTCGTCCAGCGGCAGCGCCTCGAGCGCGTCGATCACCTCGCGGGCCGAACCGGCGGGCAGGCCGTGCGCGGCCAGCAGCTCCTCCGCGGCCGACGGGCCGGCGGAGCAGCCGGCGAGGACCAGCGGGGTCGCGGCGAGGCCGACGAGCAGGGTGCGGCGCGGCAGTGCGGAGGTCATCGAGGGGATCCTTCGGGACGACGGCAAGGTCTCCCCGACCGTACCCGGGCGGGGTATGCGCGAGCTGGGACCGCGGTCCCGTCACCTCATCCCTCGACGCGCGCCCGCACCTCGGCCAGCCACGCCTCGCCGATCGCGCGGCCGTCGGGGAAGGTGTCCTCCCGGTCCCAGCGCCAGGTCGTCGCGAGGGTGAGCGAGAGGGTGCGGCACTCCTCGAGCAGCGCCGGGTCGTGGTCCGGATAGTGCGCGGCGACCTCGGCGGGGGCATGGGCGAGGTCGAACTCGACCGGCCCGCGGCAGAAGGTCTCCAGGTCGATGAACCGCGGCCCGTCGGGGGTGTCCAGCAGGTTCCCGGGATGCGGCTCGCCGTGCAGGATCTGCTGCGGGCCGCCGGTCGCCGCACGGTCGGCGAGGCGGGCGAGGGTCTCCTGCAGCAGGGTCCGGTCCGCGGGGGCGAGCGCCGGGGTGCGCTCCGGGTCCCGCAGCAGGTCCAGGGCGTGCCCCACCCTGTCCGCGAGCGGCGGGACGGGCAGGTCCAGCGCCCGCATCTCGGCGTGCAGCGCCGCGAGCGCGGCCGCGAACTCCGCCGGCGGCAGCTCCTCGCGGTCTCGGGCGGGGAGGTGCTCCCACAGCGTGATCGCGTGCTCGCCGCGCACGTGCACCCTCGGTGCGAGACGCGGGTCGGGAGGGCCGACGGGCGCGCCGACGGCCTGCAGCGCCTCGGCCCGTTCG
>DAHVRS010000438.1 GCA_027322375.1 Brachybacterium sp.
GCCGGCCGGCGCGGCATCGACACCGAGGGGCACGCCGTCGTGGTCGCCGGTGCGCGCTTCGACGCCCAGGCCGTCGGCGCCCTGGCCTCCAAGCGCACCTACCCGCTGCGCTCCGCGTTCCGTCCCACCCCCAACATGGCCGTGAACCTGCTGGACCGCTTCGACCTCTCCCGGGCGCGGGAGACCCTCGAGACGAGCTTCGCCCAATTCCAGGCCGACCGCTCCGTGGTGGGCCTCGCCCGCCGTGCCCGCGAGCTCGAGGACACCGCCGAGGACTACCGCGCCGCGATCACCTGCGAGCGCGGCGACCTGCTCGCCTACGCCGAGCTGCTGGAGCAGATCAGCCAGCGCGAGAAGGAGCTGGCCCGCTCCCGCGCCGCCGCGGACCGTGACCGCACCCGCAGCGTCCTGTCGGGACTGCGCCGCGGCGAGGTCATCGCTCTGCCCGGAGGGAAGCGCCGCGGCTACGCGGTCGTGCTGGACGTGGACAAGAACGTGCTCGGCGGGCCCCAGGTGGACCTGCTGGACACTGAGGGTCGCCGCCGCAGCCTCAGGCCGGGCGATGTGCCGACGGCCCCGGCCGTGATCGACACGCTCCGCCTCCCGCGCCAGGAGACGCTCGGCAGCGGGAAGGTGCGCCGCGACACCGCCGCAGCGCTGCGCCAGCGCCTGGCCGGGCAGGATGACGATGTCCGCCGGGAGGTGCGCCGTCGCGCCGGCCGCACCCCGTCCACCGCAGCGACCGACGAGAGGCTCCAGGAGCTGCGCGCCGAGCTGTCCGAGCACCCCTGTGCCGCCTGCCCCGACCTCGAGGCGCATCTGCGCTGGGTGGGCCGCTGGCGCAAGACCCGCGGCGAGCTCGAAGGAGTCCAGCGCCGGATCCGGGGACGCACCAGCTCGCTGGCCCGCCAGTTCGACCGGCTCACCGCGCTGCTCGTCGAGCTCGGCTATCTCACCACCGCACCCGGTCCTGAGACGCCCGGCGAGGAGAGAGAGCCGGAGCTCGTGCCCACCGAGAGCGGGCTGCGGCTGCGCCACCTGTTCAGCGACCGGGACCTGCTCATCGCCGAATGCCTCGAGCACGGCGCCTGGGACGGGCTCGATCCGGCCGGGCTCGCCGCTGTCGTCTCCGCCGCCGTGCACGAGGCGCGGCGCGATGACCGTGCCCCGGAGGACATCCCGGACCCGGCCGTGGACGCTGCCCTCGCCGCCTCGACCCGGCTCGCGACCGCGCTGCAGGCCGCCGAGGCACGCCACGGCATCGACCCGACCCCGCCGCCGGACCCCGCCGTGGCCGCGATTGTGCACCGCTGGGCGCGCGGCGCCCACCTCGCCGCGGCGCTGGACGGCAACGACCTCCCGCCCGGCGACTTCGTGCGCCACTGCCGCCAGGTCATCGACCTGCTCGAGCAGCTCACCGCCGACGAGCGGCTCGGCACCACGGCGCGTCGCGCCATCGAGGCCGTCCGTCGCGGCCTCGTCGCCCAGGAGATCGACCGATGAGCGTTCTCCCAGCCGGACCCGGGAAACTGGGGGACGTGACCGAGAACGACGATGCCCTCCGCCCTGCCCCGCCCACCCTGTACACGGGGATCGTGCTCTACAGCGCGAAGGACCCCGAGGCGTCGGCGATGCTGGTGGCCGACGGGCTGATCGCCTGGACCGGTCCCGAGGACACCGCCCTGCTGCTGCACGGCGACGCCGAGCGGATCGACGCGACCGGTTGCCTGGTCACCCCCGGTTTCGTGGACGCCGCCGCGACCGCCGACGGCTCCGCCCCGGACCCGGCAGGGGACGCCGGGGCCGCAGCCCGTGGCATCGTGCTGCGCCTGCCCGGCCCCACCGGGACCCGGGAGGGCGTGCGTGTCCTCGCCCCGGTCACCGAGAACGCCTCCTATCTGGACCTCATCACCGACGGCGTCCCGCTCGCCTTCGGCTCCCTCGGCGCGCCCGAGGCCGCCGACCCATGGGCGTGGGTGCGGGCTGCCGCGCGCACCAGCCCTGCCGCGCAGCGGATCAGCGACCGCGCCGCCTATCTCGCCGCCTCCCGCGGCGGGCAGCGCGTGGCCGGCAACCGCCACCCCGGCACGCTGCACACCGGCCTTCCCGCCACCTTCGTGCTGTGGGAGCCGTGGGACCTCACCGTCCAGTCCCACGCCGAGCGCGTGGACAGCTGGTCCACCGACCCCCGCTCCCGCACGCCCCTGCTGCCCGACCTCGGCCAGGGCAGCCCGCGCGCGCTCCGCACCGTGATCGACGGGCGGATCGTCCACGACCTGCTCGATGAGCCGGCGAAGGACGGGGCATGACCGCGACGGCTCGTGCCCGCGCACGCGAGGCCCGCACCCGGCTCCCGCGCGACGAGTTCTCCCCGACCCCCTGGCCGCTCGCGCTCCTGTGCGGCGCGGGCGGTGGCTTCTGTGCCCTGCTCGCGTTCCCGCCGTACGACCTGTGGATGCTGCTGCCGGTGGGGATCGCCCTGCTCTGCGCGGGCCTGCTGGTGCGCTCGGCAATGCTCGCACTGCTGGTCTCCTTCGCCTGGGGCGCGGCGCTGTTCGTTCCGCTCACCTCCTGGGCGAGCACCTACGCGGGCACCGCCCCCTGGATCGCGCTGGGCCTGTTCGAGGCGCTGTACACGGTGCTCTTCGGCCTGCTCGCCCAGATGGTGATGGTGCGGCGCGGCCTGGGGCTCGCCACCGCGCTCGTGGTCTCCGCCCTCTGGACCGCCACCGAGGCGCTGCGCGGCAGCGTCCCCTGGGGCGGACTGCCCTGGGGTGCGAGCGCCTTCGCCCTGTCCACCTCACCGCTGCTGAACCTCGCCCCCTGGATCGGGACCGCCGGTCTCGCCTTCGTCGTCGCGCTGCTCGCCCAGCTCATTCTCGTGGGTGCCCTCGCGCTCCTGGGCCGCCGCCACCGCGGCCTCACCGGCTTCTCCGGGGTGTGGCCCTTCGCGGTCGCCGTCGGCGCGATCCTCGCGACCGTCGTGGTCCCGCACCCGGTCAACCGTGCCCCCGCGGACCGGCCCTCGCTCACCGTGCTCGCCGCCCAGGGCTCCGCCGGGGAGATCGACGCGCAGTCCTTCACGATGCCCGACGACATCTTCGCCAAGCACCTCGCCGTCACCCGGGAGGCGGTCGATGACGCCGCCGCCCGCGGCGCAGACCTGGATCTCATCGTCTGGCCCGAGGACTCCACCGGCTACGACCCGCGCCAGGACCCCTACATCGCCTCCGAGCTGACCCGCATCGCGCAGGACGCGGACGCGCCCGTCCTCATCGGCACCCAGGTGCGGGTGGGGGAGACCGAGCGGCTGAACCAGTCCGTGCTCCTCACCGCCGAGGGCACCTCCCCGTACAGCTACTCCAAGCGCCACCCGGTGCCCTTCGGCGAGTACATCCCGATGCGGGACTTCTTCCGGAAGCTCAGCGACAAAGTCGATCTCGTCTCCCTCGACATGATCCCCGGCGAGGAGGTGGGCGTGATGGATCTCGGGGAACTCGGGCAGGGAGAGGGCCGCGTGGGCGTGCTGATCTGCTTCGAGATCGCCTACGAGGGCCTCGTCCAGGACGTGGTCGACGACGGCGCGGAGCTCATCGTCGTCCAGTCCAACAACGCCCTGTTCGGCCACTCGCACGAGTCGATCCAGCAGCTCGCCCAGGCGAAGGTCATGGCGGTCATGTCCGGGCGCAGCGTCGTGCACGTCTCCACCGTGGGCGAGTCCGCGATCTTCAGCCCCGAAGGCCGCCGCATCGACTTCGTGGACCACTGGGAGCAGGGCACGCTGCTGGCCGATGTGCCGCTGCGCACCGGCATCACCCCGTCCGTCGCCGCAGGACCGTGGATCTCCGTGGGCCTGAGCGTGCTGGCACTGCTCGGCGTGCTCGGCGCCCTGAACACCCGCGAGCGGGCGCTCGCCCCCGCACCCCGACGTCGCCGAGGTCGATGACCATGCACCCCTCCAACGCCCCGCTGCCGCGCACGCTCGTGGTCATCCCCACCTACGACGAGCGCGAGGCGCTGCCGGGCACGCTCTCGCGCCTGCGCGCCGCCGTGCCCGAGGCGGATGTGCTCATCGTCGACGACGCCTCCCCGGACGGGACGGGGGAGTGGGCCGAGGCGGTCGCCGCCCAGGACACCTCCGTGCACGTCCTGCACCGCGAGGGGAAGCAGGGGCTCGGCCCCGCCTATCTCGCGGGCTTCGCCTGGGGGCTTTCGCGCGGTTACGCCCAGCTCGCGGAGATGGACGCCGACGCCTCCCACCGGCCCGAGCAGCTGCCGCGCCTGCTGGAGGCCGTGCGGCGCGGCGCAGATCTCGCGATCGGCTCCCGCTGGGTGCGCGGGGGAGCGGTGCACGACTGGCCGCTGCGCCGCCTGCTCCTCTCCCGCGTCGCGAACCTGTACGTGAGGTTCTGGCTGGGTCTCGGGGTGTCCGATGCGACCGCCGGCTACCGGGTGTTCCGCGCCGAGCTGCTGCACCGGCTGATCGCCGAGGACATCGCCTCGCAGGGCTATTGCTTCCAGGTCGACATGACCCGCCGCGCCCGTGCGCGTGGCGCCGTCATCGCGGAGGTCCCGATCGACTTCGACGAGCGCACCGAAGGGGCCAGCAAGATGTCCTCCGGGATCGTGCGCGAAGCGCTCGTGAAGGTGACGTCCTGGGGATTGGCATCCCGCGCCCAGCGCCTGCGCAGCGCGCTGGGATAGCCTGAACGTCCATCGCCGCAGGAAGGGAACCGTCATGGCTGTGGAGGAGCGCAGGTCCCGCTGGAGCGGTCTCCTGCCGATCGCGATCGTGGTGCTCGGCCTGCTCGAGCTCACGATCCTCGTGGTCATCGGGATCAACACCAGCCTGTGGTGGTCGGTGCTGATCATCGCGATCGGCTGGGTCGTGGGCATCGCCCTCCTGGTCGCCGCAGGGCAGCAGTCCTTCGTGCGCCTGCGTTCGCTGCTGCGGGCGGTGCGCGGCAGCGGTGACGTGCAGGACCACCTCTCCCGCCCCGTGTTCACGCTGCTGTCCGCGCTGTTCTTCTTCTTCCCCGGCGTGCTCACCGACCTCATCGGCCTGGTGCTGCTGGTGACTCCCGTGCAGCGCCGCACCGTGACGGCGATGGGGCTCGGCAGCGGCTCCGCGGGGGCGCGCCGCGTCCTCTACCGCCGCTCCGGCACCGGTGTGATCGACGGGGAGATCATCCTCGAGAACAAGCCCGCCCGCGGCAACGACTCCACGGGTCGCGAGGACGACACCCCGCCCACTCTGCTCCAGGGCTGAGCACCTGACTCAGCACACAGCGCCCCCGCACTGCCATCTCGGCGGTGCGGGGGCGCTGTGTCAGGTGAAGGTGCGCTCAGAGGTTGCGGCGCTGGTGCAGCTTGCCGGCGCGGAGCAGCTCGAGACGCTGATCCAGGAGCACCTGGAGGTCCTCCTCGCTGCGGCGCTCCAGCAGCATGTCCCAGTGGGTGCGCACGGGCTTGCCCGGCTTCTCCTCGGGCTTCTCGTGGTCACGGAGCACTGCGGTCTGGCCGCAGCGGCACTCCCAGATGGCGGGGACGTCGGCCTCGACGGAGAAGGGGAGGACGATGTGGTGGCCGTTGGGGCAATCGTAGATCGCCTCCTGGCGCGGTGCGGCGAGGACGCCCTCGTCGGTCTCCATGGAGAGGGAGCCCAGTCGGGTGCCTCGCAGGCTGCGGCTGTTCATGCGGTTCTCGCTTCCTGCCGGTGTTCGGTGCCGGACGCCGTCGCATCCGGAAGGTCTGTGGGGTGGCGACACCCGAAGGTGTCAGCGCCTGCGGGGCCGGAAATATTCCCGGGGCCTCGACCCGGGGAGCGGCGCGGCCCAAGCGCATCAGGCGCCGTCGAGGAGCTCGGAGAGCAGATCGACCCGGTTGGTGATGATACCATCCACGCCCTTGACCAGCAGATCCTGCATGGTCGCGGGGTCGTCCACGGTCCAGACATGCACCTCGCAGCCTGCGTGGTGAGCGGCGGCGATGGTCGAGTCCGTGACCACCGGCACACCGCGGTGCTGCAGCGGCACCTGCAGCGCGCCGTAGGGCGCGAGGATCCGGTTGGTCACCGCGAGCGGGGCCTCCAGCGCCCGCGCGGCGAGGAAGCGCGCGATCGTGCCGGAGGCGGGGCTGCGCACCGCGGTGGTGCCGGTCGCGGCGTGCAGCGTCGCGATCGTGCGCCGCACCACTGCGCCGTCGAAGCCCGCGATGCAGACGCGGTCCGCGCTGCGGGTCCGGGCGATCGCCGCGACGGCGGGGCCGATCGCGGAGGCGGCCTTCACATCGATGTTCACGGGAACGTCCGGGAAGGTGCCCAGGACATCCTCGAGCATCGCGAGCGGTTCATCGCCGGCCAGGCGCACCGCGCCCGCCTCGCCCGCGTCGATCTCCGCGATGCGGCGCGGGTCCCGGGCGATGCGCCAGAGGTCCTCGTCGTGCACGGCGAGGGCGAGACCGTCGCGGGTCGCGCGTGTATCTGTCTCGAGCATGTCCGCGCCGGCGCGCAGCGCGTCCTCGAAAGCGCGCAGGGTGTTCTCGGCGCCGTCGAGTGCAAGGCCGCGATGGGCGATGCGGCGCGGCCTGGGGCCGGGCAGGAAGCGCGAGCGCGGGGTGCCGTCTCGGTCAGCCCCCTCAGGGCGTGCGGTCGTCGATGAGGGCATCTTCTTCCTCCTCGTCCTGGCCCCGGCGCCGTGCATGGACCGTGCGGCGGGGGCGATGGTCTGCGGTGGCACGGGGCTTTCGGGGCGTGTCAGCACTGCCTGTGGCGCCCGTGCTCGCGGTGTCTGCTGCGGCCTGAGCGGCGGTATCAGCCTGCTCGTCGGCGAGGTCCTGGATCTGGCGACGCACCCGGAACACGAGTGCGCCGGGGAAGAACAGCGCGAAGATCCACCACTGGAACGCATAGGACAGGTGCGGGCCCAGCGACGTGTCCGGGGCGGGCAGAGCGCGCGGCCGGTCCGCGGCCGGCTCCTCCTGCACGAGCTCGCCGTAAGCGCCGGTGATCAGCGGGTCGGTCTCCAGCCCCATGAGACCTGCGGACTGCGGCGGGTTCACGGAGTGGGTCTGACCGGGCGGCGGGGTGCGGTCCAGCTCGGGTTCGGCCGGCCGCAGCCGGAGCGTCACCGTGGTCTCGCCGTCCGGGACGGGTGCGGGGTCCACGGGCTCGGAGGCGTCGCCTGAGGGGACCCAGCCGCGCACGACGAGCAGGGTCGTGCCGTCGTCGGCGGTGAAGGGGGCGAGCTGCCAGAAGCCTACCTCGCCCTCGTCGACCCGGTTGCGGACGTAGAGCACGCACTCCTTCGTGGCGCAGTAGCTGCCGTGGAGGGTGACCTGCTTCCACTCGTCGGTCGCGGCGAGCGGGGAGGTGAGTGTGGGCAGGACGTCCTCGAGCGCGACGGGCTCGGCTTCGTAGTTCGAATGGACCACGGCGGCCTGGTCGTGCTTGGTCTCGTATCGGCCGTACTGCCAGAACCCGAGGCCGACGCACACGGCGGCGAGGGCGAGGACGAGCAGCAGGCCCAGGGCGGTGTCGCGGCTGAGGATGATCTGCCGGCGGAGGGATGATCGGGTCATGCTGGAACTGCTGCGCTCATCTCCGGGGTGAAGGGCACGGTCTCCGGTGCGTGGGGGACGGAGTGGGCGCTGAGGTCGCCCGCGGCGATGCCCAGGAGGCCCGGGAGGTCCTCGACCGCCCGGTCCACGAGGCTGATGAAGATCAGCACGGTCGCGGCGGCGAGCAGCAGCCCGAGCGCGGTGACGGTGATGGTCATGCCCAGCCGCAGCCGGGGCCGGTCACGGCGCGGCTTCGCGGGAGGGAACCCGTAGTCCTCGTCCTGGAGGTGGTTCTCGGACCACATCCCGGGGTTCAGGACGTCCACGGGGTACTGCTCGACGCGAGGGCGCGGGCGGGCGCCGCTGGCAGGGACCTCCTCGGAGTCCTGCAGCGGCGCCTGCCCGGTGGTGCGCTCGCGCGCGGGCCAGAGCCTCCACCCGGCCGGAACCGGTCCCCAGGAGTCCCCCGGACGGAAATCCGCGGGCGGCGTCCATCCCTCCTGCGGGGGCTCGGGCCAGTTCGGCGGCGGGTTGAAGCGCTGGGGAGAGGTCACGAAGGGACGTCCCAGGTGTAGTCGTCGGTGAAGGTGGTGAACTGCAGCACGTTGCCACCGGCCTTCTTCACGTCGAAGAGGAGCTTGACGGTGTACTCATCGCCCTCCACGAAGTCCATCGGGCCGTCCGTGCCGGAGCCGACGAGCGAGTAGGTGGGGCTGGCGGGGGAGACGGAGCCGCCGTACGGCGTCTGGATCTCGAAGTTGTAGGCGCCGAAGCCCATCTCGCCCTCGGTGACCGTGAGCTTCGCGGTGAGGACCAGATAATCGCCCTGCTTGCCCGGCTCGACGGTGCCGCCATAGCGACTCTCGAGCTTCTCGGCGGGGACGTATTCCATGTGCACGGCGAGCGTGCCGCTGCCATCCGGGCCCACGACCTGGATCGCGTCCTTCTCCGCGGCGGGGTCGATCGTGGAGAGGTCGGTCGGGGTGGGGATGGCCTCCTCGGTCGTCTCCTCGGTGGGCTCCTCCGTGGTCGTCTCCTCGGTGGGAGCCTCGGAGGTGGTGGTCTGCTCTCCGCCGCCCCCGGCCTGGTTGTCGCCGCCGCGGGTGAACAGGACGAAGCCGCCCACCGCGATGAGGATCAGCGCGAGCAGAAGGATGAGCAGGCAGCCGAGCCACCAGAAGCGGGCGATGAAGCTCTTCTTCGGCGGCTCGCCGGCACCGGTCGAGGCGGTCCACGCCGGGCCGGAATCCTGCGCGGGGGAGCCGGGGCCGTAGCCCGCAGGGGACTGCTGGCCATAGCCGGCCGGGGACGCCTGGCCGTAGCCCTGGTCCGCGGACTGCTGGCCGTATCCGGCGGGCGAGGCCTGGCCGTACCCCGCAGGGGACTGCAGGCCGTATCCGGCGGGGGAGGCCTGGCCATAACCCGCAGGCGAGGCCTGCTGGCCGTAGCTCTGCCCGGCGTCCTGCTGGCCGTACCCGGCCGGGGAGGCCTGGCCGTAGCCTCGCTCCGCAGACTGCTCGGCGCCCCAGGCGGGGATCTGCCCGTCCTGGGCAGCGGGCTCTTGAGCCTGTGCGTCCTGTGCCGCGGCGTCCTGGCCGGGCTCCGCGGTGGAGGCTCCGGATGCTGCGGCACCACCGACAGCAGCGCCGCCGAGCGCTGCCCCGCCGACAGCCGCGGCACCTGCGCCGGAGTCCTCGGACGGCTGCGCACCGGAGCCGTCAGCGGGCACGCCGGAGTCACCGGCAGGCGCTGCGGTCTCGTACGGGGTCTGCTGGGCAAGGTCCGCCTCGAGGTCAGGTCCCGGGTACTCCGCGGTGGCCCCGCCCGTGGACAGCTCGGCGTCCGCGTCGGTCTGCTCCGGCGCTGCGGCGGACTGCGGCTCACCAGCGGGCTGCGGCTCGGGGGCCGGACCGTACGGGTTCATCGCGCCGTACTGGCCGGTGAAGGCGGGAGCGGCGTCGGCCGCGAGTGCCTCAGCCGCGGAGCCCTCCGCAGCGGGAGCACCGACGGGGCTCGCCGCAACCTCAGGCGCGGGCGCCTCAGCCTGCTCGGCCACCGGCTGCTCCGGCGCCACGGGCTCCTCGACCACAGGCTCCTGGACAGCAGGCTCCTCGACCACGGGCTCCTGGACGGCGGGCTGCTCAGCTGCGGGCTGCTCGTCCGCCAGCGGTGCGCTCTCCGTGCTCGGCGCGACATCCTCGTGCGCGTCCTGAACCGGAGCGGGCTCGTCAACGGCGGGCTGCTCGTCGGCCGGAGCCTGCGCAGCCGCTTCCTGCGCCGGAGCGGCAGGTGCGGGCTCGTCGGCCGCGACCCAGAAGTTCCACCCGTCGGGCGCGGGGCCCCAGGAGGGGTCCGGCTGCCAGCCGGGCGGCGGGCTCCAGTTGGCATCGTCGATCGGCCAGTTCGGCGGAGGATTGAAGCGATATGCCATCGGGCAAGCACCTTCCGGGGCGATGTTCGTGGACGGGTACCCCCCAATGGATCCCGACACTGTCTCGCCCCGTATCGTAGAGCACGGCCGCTCAACGGGGCCTTCGCCCCGCCCCTTCGACCAGCATCCAGGAGACTCCATGTCCGACGTCACCACCGAGCCGCGCAGCATCCTCATCACCGGAGGGAACCGCGGCATCGGCTGCTCCATCGCCGAGGAGTCCCTGCGCCGCGGCGACAAGGTCGCCGTCACCAGCCGTTCCGGCACGGGCGGCCCGGAGGGCGCGCTCACCGTCGCCGCCGATGTCACCGACGGCGAGAGCCTGGACGCCGCGGTGAAGGCCGTCGAGGAGGCGCACGGGCCGATCGAGGTGCTCGTCGCGAACGCGGGCATCACCGATGACCAGCTGCTGCTGCGGATGAGCGATGACTCCTTCGAGACGGTGCTGGACACGAACCTCACCGGCTCCTTCCGCATCGTCAAGCGCGTGATCAAGTCGATGATGCGCAAGAAGAAGGGCCGCATCGTCCTGATCAGCTCCGTGGTGGGCCTGTACGGCTCGCCCGGCCAGGTCAACTACGCCGCCTCGAAGTCCGGGCTCATCGGCATCGCCCGCGCGCTCACCCGCGAGCTCGGCTCCCGCGGCATCACCGCGAACGTCGTCGCGCCCGGCTACATCGACACCGAGATGACCCAGGCCCTGCCTGAGGAGCTGCAGGACTCCTACCGCAAGGCGATCCCCGCCGGCCGCTTCGCTGACGCCGAGGAGGTCGCCCGCGTGGTGGCGTTCGTCGCGAGCGATGACGCGGCCTACATCTCCGGCGCCGTGATCCCCGTCGATGGCGGCCTCGGCATGGGACACTGACCCCCGTCCTCGAACTCCGGTGCCCTGCACCCTCGACCCCTAAGGCGTGAACCCACCCCCATGTCATCCTCCGACCCCGACAGTCGCCTGCTGCTGCTGATGCGCCACGGCAAGGCGGAGAGCGGGTCCGGCCAGCCGGACCACGAGCGCGCCCTCGCCGAGCGAGGAGTCACCCAGGCGGGTCTTGTCGGCGAATATCTCGCCGCGCAGCACGTCGACGTCGCCCGGGTCCTGGTCTCCGACGCGACCCGCACCCGGCAGACCTGGGAGGCCGTGGCTGCGTCGATGCCCGGCTTCGACGGGGAGGTCACCTTCCACGAGGAGATCTACAGCGGCGGCACCGCGGAGCTGCTCGCTCTGGTGCGGGGCGTCGAGGAACGCCACGCGGTGGTGATGGTCGTGGGCCATGAGCCGACGATCTCGAGCCTCACCTCGCTGCTGGCGGATGAGGAGTCCGACGCCGGCTCGGTCGCCCAGTCCCGGATCGGGATGCCCACCGGCGGCACCGCAGTGCTCTCCGGCACGCTCCCGCAGTGGTCGGCGCTGGAGGAGGAGACCCTCACGCTCCACACGATCGTGCGGCCCTGACGGGACGCGACAGACTGCAGACACAGAACGGGCCGGGCAGATGCCCGGCCCGTTCTGCAATCCTCCGCAGTGCGCTCTGCAGCGTGCTCAGCGCGCCGCGGCCGCCTCGAGGTGTGGCCAGGCGTCCAGCAGGGACTCGCCGTCGAGGATCACGTCCGCCACCTCGCGCAGCGCGGGCTTCGCGCGGAACGCGATGCCGGTGCCGGCCGCGACCAGCATGTCGCGATCGTTCGCCCCGTCGCCCATCGCCACGATCCGTTCGGCGGGCACGCCGTAGCGCTCCGCGAGCTCCTCGAGGGTGCGCTGCTTCGCGGCGCCGTCGATGATCGGTCCCGAGACCCGGCCGGTGAAGCGGCCGCCGGTGATCTCGAAGCGGTTCGCACGCACATGGTCGATGCCCGTCTCGGCGGCGAGCTCGTCGATCACCTCGTGGAAGCCGCCGGAGACGAGCGCCGTCACCCAGCCGGCCTCCTTCGCCCGACGCACCAGCTCGAGCGCGCCCGGGGTGGGGACCAGCATGGAGCGGACCTCGACGAGGACTGACTCGTCGAGTCCCTCGAGCAGCGCCACCCGGGCGCGCAGGGACTGGGAGAAGTCGAGCTCGCCCCGCATCGCGGCGGTCGTGATCTCCTCGACCTGGTCACGGACACCCGCGTGCTCGGCGACCAGCTCGATGACCTCCTGGGTGAGGAAGGTCGAGTCGACATCGGAGACCAGCAGGCCGGCCGCGGTGGCGGGGGGCCTGCTCGTTGCTGCACTGCTCACGGGGTGATGACCGTGCCCTTCCCGAGCACCGTGATGCCCGACTCGGTGACCACCCAGCCGCGCGCCCGGTCCTTCTCCGCGTCCAGACCGATCTGGGTGCGCGGCGGCACGACCACGCCCTTGTCGATGATGGCGCGATGGATCTGGCAGTGGCGGCCCACATGCACGTCATCCATGAGCACGGAGTCCGAGACATGCGACCACGAGTTCACGCGCACCCCGGGGGAGAGGACGGAGCTCGAGATCTGCGCGCCGGAGACGACCACGCCGGGGGAGATCACGGAGTCCACCGCGGTGCCCACACGGCCGGGGCCGGCGTGCACGAACTTCGCCGGCGGCGCATTGCGATGCCCGGTGTAGGTGGGCCACTTGTCGTTGTACAGGTTGAAGACGGGGTGGATCGAGATGAGATCCATGTGCGCCTCGTAGAAGGCGTCCAGGGTGCCCACGTCCCGCCAGTAGTCGCGGTCACGATCCGAGGAGCCGGGCACGTCGTTGTGGATGAAGTCGTAGACCGCTGCGTCGCCCTCGGCGACGAAGGCGGGCACGATGTCCCCGCCCATGTCGTGCTTGGAGTTCTCGTCCTCCGCGTCGGCGGTGACCGCCTTGACGAGTGCGTCGGCCGTGAAGATGTAGTTGCCCATCGAGGCGAGGATCGAGGTGGGATCGTCGGCGAGTCCCTCGGTCTTCTTCGGCTTCTCGACGAAGGCCTTGATGGAGGTGGGGTCCGACGGATCGGTCTCGATGACGCCGAACTGGTCGGACATCTCGATCGGCTGGCGGATCGCTGCGACCGTGCAGGACTTGCCCGAGGCGATGTGCGCATCGAGCATCTGCGAGAAGTCCATGCGGTAGATGTTGTCCGCCCCGACGACGACCACGTACTCGGGCTTCTCGTCGTAGATCAGGTTCAGGGACTGGGCGATCGCGTCCGCGCTGCCGCGGAACCAGTGCTTGCCCATGCGCTGCTGCGCGGGGACGGGAGCGACGTAGTTGCCCAGCAGGGAGCTCATCCGCCAGGTCTGGGCGATGTGCCGGTCCAGCGAATGGGACTTGTACTGGGTGAGCACGACGATCTTGAGGAAGCCGGAGTTCACGATGTTCGACAGCGCGAAATCGATGAGGCGGTAGATGCCTCCGAACGGGACGGCGGGCTTGGCCCGGTCGAGGGTCAGCGGCATCAGACGCTTCCCCTCACCGCCGGCGAGGACGATGGCGAGGACCTTGGGTGACGACATGGTGCGAGGATAGTCCAGAAGTGGTTCCCATCACCCGCCCGTCGACCGTGTGGACAGCGCCCCGGCGCGCCCGGGCCGAAGGACGCGCGGTGCGCCGAAGAAGGAGACAGATATGCGCGTCGACCTGCTCACCAAGGAATACCCCCCGGAGGTCTACGGTGGTGCCGGTGTGCACGTGGCCGAGCTGACCCGGGTGCTGCGGCCCCATATCGATGTGAGAGTGCGAGCCTTCGGCGCGGACCGGGCCGAGGAGGGGGTCTCCTCGTACACCACCCCGGTCGAGCTCGAGGGCGCGAACCCGGCCCTGTCCACGCTGGGCACCGATCTGCTGATCGCCGCGGACTGCGCGGGCGCGGACCTCATCCACTCCCACACCTGGTACGCGAACTTCGCCGGGCACATGGCCTCGCTGCTGCACGGCGCGCCGCACGTGCTCTCAGCCCACTCGCTCGAGCCGCTGCGGCCGTGGAAGGCCGAGCAGCTCGGCGGCGGCTATCGCGTCAGCTCCTTCGCCGAGCGCACCGCCTACGAGGGCGCGGCCGGCGTCATCGCCGTCTCCGGCGGGATGCGCGAGGACATCCTGCGCGCCTACCCGTCGGTGGATCCGGCGAAGGTGCACGTGGTCCACAACGGCATCGACATCGACGAATGGGCGCCGAACCCCGCGACCGACGCGCTGACCTCGCGCGGCATCGACCCCGAGGCGCCGATGATCGTGTTCGTCGGCCGGATCACCCGCCAGAAGGGTCTGCCCTACTTCCTGCGCGCCGTGCGCGAGCTGCCGGCGGACTACCAGGTGGTGCTGTGCGCAGGCGCCCCGGACACCCCGGAGATCGCCCGCGAGGTCGACACGCTCGTCACCGAGCTGCAGACCAACCGCACCGGCGTGCACCTCATCACCGACATGCTGCCCCGGCACGAGCTGACGCAGCTGCTCACCCACGCGACGACCTTCGCGTGCCCGAGCATCTACGAGCCGCTGGGGATCGTGAACCTCGAGGCCATGGCCTGCGGCACGCCCGTGGTCGCCTCCGCGACCGGCGGGATCCCCGAGGTCGTCGCCGACGGCGAGACCGGCTATCTCGTCCCGCTCGCGCAGGTCTCCGACGGGACCGGCACCCCCGTGGACCCGGAGAAGTTCATCGCCGACACCCGCGATGCGCTCGTGAAGATGGTCTCCGACCCCGTGCGTGCGAAGGAGATGGGCGAGGCGTCCCGCCGCCGCGCCGCCGAGCACTTCGCGTGGACCTCGATCGCCGAGCGCACCCTGGACGTGTACCGCACCGTCCTCGGTCAGGGCGCCTGAGGCGC
This sequence comes from Brachybacterium sp., assembly GCA_027322375.1. Taxonomy (GTDB): domain Bacteria; phylum Actinomycetota; class Actinomycetes; order Actinomycetales; family Dermabacteraceae; genus Brachybacterium. Next base: position 14,756 of record DAHVRS010000438.1, read on the forward strand.
CTCCGCGGCCGACGGCACATTCTCCGGCCGACGGGGCAGTGCTCAGCTGTCAGCGGTGACGATCCGCTCCACGGCCTCGACCAGCGCCTCGCGCGCCGCGTCCTGCAGCTCGTCCAGCAGGCCGCGGCGCGCGAGCGCCTCGGCGAGATGGATCGTGTGCCCGTGGCCGTCCTCGATCTCCGCGCTGGTCAGCAGCAGGGTGCGGGAGGCGAGGACCAGCAGCTGCGCCGCCTGCGCCTCGACGTGACGGGGCAGGGCTGTGGAGATCCAGGTGTGCGGGATGCGGGCCGGCGGCACCGGCTCCTCCGGCACCAGATCCAGCTCGATGGAGCCGGTCGCCGCGCGCTGCAGGGCGCGCAGCAGCTGCTCGCGCGCCCCCGTCCCCTGCGCCGCGGGCGGCATGTGCGCGCCGAGCGGGGCGGGATGGCGGTGCCAGGTCACGGCGTCGGCCACGCGGCCGTCCACCTCGACCGTCCGCACTTCGGGGACCAGGGTGTGATCGGCGATCCCGGCGGCGGTGACGACGATCGCCTGCTCAGCCTCGAGCGCCTGCCCGATCGCGGTTGGCGGGCCCACCAGACCGGCCAGACGTCCCGGCACCGGCAGGACCAGGCGCAGCTGCGCGAGGGGGAGGCGCCGCAGCGACGTCATCCAGGTGAAGAGGTCCTCACCGTGACCGCTCGGGCCGCTGCGGCCCACGCCGTGGCTGAGCTGGGCGGCGTCATCCGGTCCCATGTCGCCGCGGAGATAGGCGGCGGTCCACAGCATCAGGACGGCAGCGCGGGGGAGGTGCACGAGCTCGCGCCCGGCGGCGGCCTCGCTCACTGAGCTGGCCCGTCGGCCCCGACGAACACGGCGCGCCGCTTCGCCGGGTCCACGCTCTCGAGGCGCACGCGCACTGTCGTGCCCGGCTCAGCGTCCATCGGCACCCAGGCGGTCACCGGCGGGTCGGTCAGCTGGACCTCCACGCGGGTGGGGGCGCCGCTGCCGTCGGCGCTCTGCCTCGCCTCACGCCGTTCGATGACGGTCGCCTCGAAGGTCTCGCCCTCCCAGGCGGCGAGCGCGGCGGTCTCCACGAGCTCATAGGTGGCACGCTCGAGGTTCCCGGCCCGAGCTGAGGTCTCCTGCATCGCTGCGGGAATCTGGCCGATCGCGGCGAGGAGCTCCGGGCTGGGCGTTTCGCCGCGAGCATGGGCGTGGCAGACCAGCAGCACGAAGCGGTCCACGAGGCGGCGCAGCGGCGCGGTGGTGTGCGCGTAGGGGGCGGCGATCGCGGACTGCGCCGTGTCCTCCGGCAGCTCCTCCTTGCGGGTGAACGCAGCATAGGCGGCTCCGCGGAACAGGGAGGTGGCCTGGTTCAGCAGCGCCAGGTGCACGCCCTCGCGCCAGTCCAGGGAGCGCAGGAACCCGCCGTAGGCCATCTCCCGCGGCCACGGCGTGCCGAGCGCCTCGGTCTGGCGGCGGAAGCGTTCCACCGCCTGCGGCTCGGCCGGTGGCATGGTACGCAGGATCCCTGAGCCGTGCTCGATCATGAGCTGCGCGGCGGCCATACCGGTCATGAGGGAGATCTGCGCATTCGCGCCCTCGATCGGGTGAGGGTGACGCCAGCGCAGGTCCACCCTGCCGTCCTCGGCGTGGACCTCCTGCTCGGGCACGTCCAGACTCGCACCGCCCCGCTCGGCCTCGAGCGCGGTGCGCAGCTGCCCGATCTCCTGCAGCAGGGTCATCATCGGCTGGGCGCGGCCCTCGTCGATCTCGGCCTGGACTGCGTCATAGGCGAGCTTCTGCACGGAGCGGATCACCGCGCGCTCCAGGTCGATGCTCACGATCTCGCCGCGCTCATCGAGATCCAGCACCCACACGAAGGCGGGCGTGGTCTGGTCCGGCAGCAGGGAGGCGGCGCCCTCGGAGAGCACCTGGGGGTGCAGGGGGATCCGCCGATCGGGCAGGTAGAGCGTCGCACCGCGGCGCCGGGCCTCGAGGTCGATCGGTCCGCCCAGGTCCACGAACCAGGGCACGTCCGCGATCGCGTACAGCACCCGGAAGCCGTCACCGGTGCGCTCGAGGTGCATCGCCTGGTCCAGGTCGGTGGAACTCTCCGGATCCAGCGTCACGAAGGGGACCTCGGTGCGGTCCGTCCGCTCCTCGCTCGGCGTGCGCGCCGCGGCCTCTTCCGCTGCGGCGAGCACCTCAGCGGAAAACTCCAGCGGCACATCGCCGCCGTGCTCGGCGAGCAGCTCGTCGATCCCGCGCGTGAGGACGTCAGCGGCGACCGCTCCTCGGTGGGCGTGCAGGGTGAGGGGACGATGCGGCACGAGGGCCTCCTTCGACGGCGGCGGTGGCCCGGCCAGTGTATGGCGGGGCACGCCGCGTCAAGCGTCCTGACAGGGCGGTGAGCGGATAGGCTGGCGGCCATGTCCGTCGCAGCAGCCTTGAACGATGTCACCGTCCGCCGCAGCGGCACCGCAATCCTCGATGCGGTGTCCCTCGAGATCGGGGAGGGGGAGCGCTGGGCGGTCCTCGGCCCCAACGGTGCCGGGAAGTCCACCCTCGTGCGTCTCCTCGCAGCGCGCCTGCACCCCACCTCCGGGACCGTCGACATCCTCGGCGAGCGTCTCGGCCGGGTCGACATCTTCGAGCTGCGTCCGTTGCTGGGCCTGGCGAGCCAGGAGCTGGCCGACACCGTCCCTGTCGATGAGACCGCCGAGAACGTGGTGGTGACCGCCGGCTACGGCGTCGTCGGCCGCTGGCGCGAGGAGTACGACGAGGTCGACCTCGAGCGCGCCCGTACGCTGCTGGCCGCCTTCGGCGTGGGCGACCTCGCCCAGCGCATGTTCGGCACCCTGTCCACCGGCGAGCGCAAGCGCGTCCTCGCCGCGCGCGCCCTGATGACCGACCCCGAGCTGCTGCTGCTGGACGAGCCAGCGGCGGGCCTGGACCTCGGCGGGCGCGAAGCGCTCGTGCGCACCCTGGGCCGGCTCGCGAAGGACCCTGCGACCCCGGTGACCGTCCTGGTCACCCACCACGTCGAGGAGATCCCGCCGGGCTACACCCACGTCGCGCTGCTGCGCGACGGGCAGCTCATGGCCGCAGGCCCCATCGCCGAGACCCTCACCTCGCAGAACCTCACCCGCACCTTCGGGCTGCCGCTGCTCGTGGAGCAGCGAGGCGAGCGCTTCACCGCCCGCTCCCTCTCCCTGGACTGAGCGCGTGAGCGAAGCGCAGCTGCACCGGATCACCGAGCTCACCGATCCGGCGCTGGATGACTACCTGCGCATGACCGATGTGAAGCTCCGCTCCCGCGTCGAGGTGGACCGGGGACTGTTCATGGCGGAGAGCTTCGAGGTGATCTCCCGCGCGATGGACGCCGGGACGGTGCCCCGCTCGTTCCTCATGAGCGAGAAGTGGCTGGCGAAGTTCGCCCCGCTGTACGAGCGCTTCCCCGACGTGCCCGTGTTCGTGGGGGAGGAGGCGCTGCTCGAGCAGCTCACCGGCTTCCACCTCCACCGCGGCGCGCTGGCAGCGATGCAGCGCCCCGTCATGCCGGACGTCGATGCGGTGCTCGCCACCGCACGGACCGTCGCCGTGATCGAGGACGTCGTGGACCACACGAACGTCGGCGCGATGTTCCGCTCCGCCGCGGCGCTCGGCGTGGACGCGGTGCTCGTGACCCCGCAGTGCGCGGACCCGCTGTACCGCCGCTCGATCCGGGTCTCCATGGGCACCGTGTTCCAGGTGCCGTGGACGCGCCTGCCCGCCTGGCCCCAGGCCGGGAGCGACCACCTGCACGCCGCCGGCTTCGACGTGCTCGCCCTCGCCCTGACCAACGGGGCCGTGGCGCTGGATGCCGTGGATCTCGGCCCGGAGCGGAAGGTCGCCTTCGTCCTCGGCGCTGAGGGGCACGGGCTGAAGCCCGCCAACCTGCGCGCGGCCGACGAGCACGTGGTCATCCCGATGGCCGGGGGAGTGGACTCCCTGAACGTCGCCGCGGCGAGCGCCGTCGTGTTCTGGCAGCGCCGCGCCGCCCTCGGCGCCTGATCTCTCTGCTCGATTCCGCGAAGGGGGGAACTGCCGGTTCCTCCCTCCCGCGTCGGGGCGCTCCTAGCGTGGAGCCATGAACACCCACGTCACCCTGAACAACCACGTCACGATGCCGACCCTGGGCCTCGGCGTCTTCCAGACCCCGCCCGAGGAGACCACCGCCGCGGTCGCCGAGGCGCTCCGCCTGGGATACCGCCACATCGACACCGCAGCCTCCTACGGCAACGAGCGGGAGGTGGGCGAGGGGCTGCGCGACTCCGGTGTGGACCGCTCCGAGGTGTTCCTCGAGACGAAGCTGTGGATCTCCGACTACGGATACGGCCCGGCGCTGCACGGCTTCGAGAAGTCCGCCGCGAAGCTCGGCGTCGAGCAGATCGACCTGCTCCTCCTCCACCAGCCGCTTACCAGCGAGTTCGAGAGCACGATCGGCGCGTACAAGGCGCTGGAGACGCTGCTGGCTGAGGGGCGCGTGCGCGCCATCGGCATCAGCAACGTCATGCCCGACGTGCTCGAGCGCCTCCTCGCGGCGACGGACGTGGTCCCTGCCGTGAACCAGGTCGAGGTCCACCCCTATTTCGCCCAGCGCGACGTGCAGGAGGCGAACGCCCGTCACGGCATCCTCACCCAGGCCTGGTCCCCGATCGGCGGGATCACCCACTACCGCGGCGACTCCACCCGCTCGACCTTCACCGATCCGGTGATCGGGGAGATCGCCGCCTCTCATGGTCGGACCCCGGCGCAGGTCATGCTGCGCTGGGGACTCCAGCAGGGCCGCTCCGTCATCCCCAAGTCCGTGCGCCCCGAGCGGATCGCCGAGAACCTCGACGTGTTCG
>DAHVRS010000441.1 GCA_027322375.1 Brachybacterium sp.
GTGGTGCCGGCCTCCCCGGCGGGGGTGAGCTCTACGCCCTCGGGCGTGGCCTTCTCGAAGAAGGCGTCGAAGTCGTCCTTCGCGGCGAGGTAGGTCTCGCGCGGCAGCTCATAGGTGATGGTGCGGGTGAAGGAGTCCTCGGAGGGCTCCTCGACGCCGGCGGTGACCACGGAGACGCTCTCGAAGGCGACCTCCTCCGCGTTGGACCAGACCGCGGCCTCGTCCTGCGTGGTGAAGCCCCGCTTGAGCTCTTCCCCGTCGGCCTTCACGGCGACGTCGCCGGCGTCGAGCGCGTCGTCGATGTCGCTCTCCTCGGCGTCGGCGATCTTCCCGTCGTCCACGAGCGCCTTGACGGCCCAGCGGGTGAGGTCGTTCTCGGAGAAGTTGCGGGTGAAGGTGTAGCCGGCGCTGAAGGGCGGGCTCGGCGGGGTGAAGGTGACCTCGGCGGTCTTCGTCAGCTCACCGGCCTCGAGCACCTTCTGGGCCTTGGCCGAGTAGTCCTTCGCGTCGGAGAACTCGAGCACCATGGTGAAGACGGTGTCCGTGCCGTCCTTCTCGCTGCCCTTGTAGGTCAGGCCCGGGTTGTGCTCCTCGATCACGGCCTCGACGGTCTTCGCGCCGCCGTCGATGCTGTCCATGTCGGACTCGCTGATCCGCACGGCGAGGGTCTGCGTGCCGGACCCGTCGGCGGCGATCTCGGTGGTCGAGTCCACCGTCCCGCAGGCGGAGAGCACGAGCAGCGCGCCGACGGCGGCGAGCAGCACGAGCCACAGACGGGCGCGGGAGGCCCCGGCGGACGGACGGTGTGGTGGCGCGACGGCGACTGAGTGCATGACCCCTCCTGAGCACGTCCGACGGGGCCCCCGCCCCGTCGGTGACAGATTGTCCGACGACCCTAATCCCCCGCGGACCCTTCGTGTTCAGTCGTCCACGATCGCCTCGGCGCGGCGGGTGAGGAAGGCGGCGACGGCGCGCAGCTCGATCTCGTCGACGGCGTGGCCGAGGTGGGGGCGGCGCTCCTCCTCGAGGGCGGTGTGCTCGGTGAGGAAGGCCCGGATCGCCGTCTCGGCGGCCTCGTCGTAGAGCGGGTCCGCGCCGCCGTGGCCCCAGAGCACAGGCGGCCGACGGGCGGCGAGCGCCGCATCACCGGGCAGCTCGGCGGGGAAGGGCCAGCCGGAGAGGTTCACGACGAAGTCGAGTGCCTCGGGGTCACGGCGCAGCAGGTGCAGGGCGAGCAGACCGCCCTGGGAGAAGCCGATCGCGCCGGCGACCTCGCGGCCGTTCTCACGCTGCGCGGCGATCCATTCCTCGACAGCGGTGGCGGCGGGGTCGATCTGCTCGGGCTGGGCGGGGTCCACGGGCATCGGGAACCAGGCGTAGCCCTGCACGTAGCGGAAGATGCCGCGCACGGCGACGTACTCGAAGACGGGCGGGAGGAAGGGGGCGAGGCTCGCGAGGTCGTGCTCGTGGCTGCCGAGTCCGTGCAGGAGCAGGACGATCGGGCGGGCGGGGTCGCCGCCGGCGCGAACCACCGCGGTCTCGTCGAGGCGCGGGGAGATCAGCTCGGTGGGGCCGTAGTTCTGCGGGGTGGTCATGGCGGCAGGCTACCGGGGCGCGGCGGGTGCAAGGTGAGGCTAGGAAGCGTCCGGGCAGGGAAGAACCCCCAGGTCGCGCGGTGCGCTGGTCGGAAGGACGAGATCCGACCCCTGGGGGTCCCGGCAGCTCGGTGGTATTCACTGCGGTCCGTAGGAACGGTCGCCTCAGCGGCGAGCCACCTCACATGTCCGATAAGAATTCACTTCTCGGATCACCTCCTTCCCTGTGGCCTCCCACGGTAGGCCCGCCGCCTCGCGGAGGCAATGGATTATTCGCACGGACCGTTCGCGCGGACCGTTTCCGCAGGCCGCGCTGTTCGTGGAAGGATGGTCCGCGGCCATCGCCCCTGTGCTCGACGAGGAGTCCTTCCGTGCAGTCCGTCCTGACCGATTCCCTGGAGAAGGTGCTCGGCGACGAGTCGCCCCGCCCCGCCGCCGTGCTCGACGGCGTCCACGCCGCAGGCTTCCTCGACGAGCGGCTGTCCCTGCAGCTCGCGGTGCGTCTGGACGAGCATGAGCAGCTCGGTGAGCGGTGGGTGCGGCTCGCCGGCTCCGCCGCGCATCTCGCGACCGTCTCCGCGGTGCGGCGCGTGCCGGTCTCGCATCCCGCACCGGAGGACGCCGACGAGCACTACCTGGCCACGGAGCCGGGCGAGTACCCGGATCTGCTCGAGCCGCTGCCCGAGGACACGGTGCTGCTGGTGCCCGGGCAGTGGGAGGCGCTGTGGATCGACGTGCGCGCCACCGAGGTGGCCGACGCCGGCGACCACGACCTCACGATCACCGTCGCGGGCGCCGGCGGCACGGTGCTGGCCTCGGAGAGCGCGACGCTGCGGATCCATCCGCACCGTCTGCCCGCGCTGACCATCACGAACACGCACTGGTTCCACGCGGACAGCCTCTCCACCCTCTATGACGTGGACGTCCTCTCCGAGGAGCACTGGGAGCTCATCGAGGCCTTCCTCGCCTCCGCGCGGGAGATGGACGTGACCTCGGTGCTCACCCCCACCTGGACCCCGCCGCTGGACACCGCCGAGGGGCACACCCGGCCGATCGTGCAACTGGTCGGGATCCGCGAGGAGGACGGCCAGTACGCGCTGGACTTCACGCAGCTGGACCGCTGGCTGCGGCTCTGCCGCGAGCTGGGCTTCACCGGGATCGAGATCGCGCACCTGTTCACGCAGTGGGGCGCCCGCGCGACCCCCGCGATCGAGGTCGCAACGGCCGACGGGCCGGAGCTCCGCTTCGGCTGGCACGTCCCCGCCACCTCCCCCGAGTACCGCCGCCTGCTCGAGACGCTGATCCCGGCGCTGCGCGCGCATCTCGCCGAGCACTGGGAGGGCCGGGTCCTCTGGCACATCTCCGATGAGCCGGGCGCCGCGCACCTGGAGGACTACCGAGCCGCGAAGGCGCAGGTCGAGGACCTGCTCAAGGGCGCCGACATGGTCGATGCACTGAGCTCGTTCGAATACGCCGAGCAGGGTGTGGTGGACACGCCGATCGTCGCGACCGACCACGTCGACCCCTTCCTCGCGGCGGGGCACCGGCCGTGGGTGTACTACTGCGTCTCCCAGAACAAGGACGTCGCCAACCGCTTCATCGCCCTGCCCTCGGTGCGCAGCCGCGTGCTGGGCCGGCAGCTGTTCCTCTTCGACGCACCGGGCTTCCTGCACTGGGGCTACAACTTCTGGTGGTCGCAGTTCGCGCTCGAGCCGATCGACCCCTTCGAGGAGACCTGCGCGGGCGGGCCCTTCTTCGGCGGGGACGCGTTCGCGGTCTACCCCGGGCCCGACGGCTCGCCGTGGCTCTCGATCCGCCACCGAGTCTTCGCGCAGGCGATGGCCGACCACCGGGCGCTGACCTGGCTCGCCGAGCTCACGGACCGTGAGGCGGCCGAGGCGCTCATCGACGAGGACGGAACGCTCACGTACTCGAACTTCTCCTACGACGTCGAGGAGCACCTCCGGGCGCGCGCAGCGGTCGACGAGGCGATCCTCGCGGCCCTGGCCGGCTGAGGTTCACAGCTGCTCGGGCAGCTCCTGCCCGCCGTCCTCGACCTCCATGCGGTCCTGCTCGCGATTGCCCTGCTCGGCGGCGGTGGCGTCATCCCCGCCGCGTTCGAGGTACTCATCGAAGCCGTACCCGTCGGCGTTGCGCGAGTCCGGTCCGTCGGCTGCGGCCCGATCGGTCTCGAGGGCGTCGTCGATGCTCACCTCGTCCGCGTCCTCCTGGGCACCGAGGTCGTCCTCGCCCTCGCTGGTCGTGGCCATCCGGGCGAGCTGGTCGGGCTTGAGGTCCTCGGCGGGTTCCTGCGGCTGTGTCATGGCTCCTCCTCACGTCGGGCCAGGGTCGGGGCGCCAGGTCGGGGCGCCCGTGCGGCGACCTCATCAACGGTGCCGCACGGAGCCCCGACCGATCGGACGTCCCGGCGGGCTCAGCTCTGCGGGCTCGGCGGCACCGGGCCGGGCGCGGGCTTCGCCGCATTCGCGTGCTCGAGCTTCGCGAGCTGGCGCGCGGCGGCATCCCGACCGCCGAGGCCGAAGGCGAGCACCGCCGCAGCGGCAGCACCGATGACCAGGGCGCCGAAGGCCATCTCGATGATCGAGTCGGCCACGCCCATGGACTGCAGGCCCATCGCGGTGAACAGGATGATGACCGCCCAGCGCACCACGGTGGAGACGGTGCCGGAGAGGATCTTCGCGAGGATCGCGGCGAGGAAGAAGCCCACCGCGATGATCGCGCCGCCGAACAGCACGTTCCCGCCCAGGGCGAGGATCTCGCTGAGGAACGCGGTGATCTTCGGGAAGCCGAGCACCTGTGCGCCCATCACCGCGAAGAACAGCACCACGGCGATCTCGACGACGCGCAGCACGGTGGGCACCACGGAGGAGCCCTCGGGGAGGATCTCCTGACGGGTCAGCCAGGAGTCGATGCCCGAGCTCTCCAGCAGCGGACGGAACAGGCCCGAGACGAAGCGGGCGATGAGCACGCCGATCGCGACCAGCGCGACGGCCGCGACGATGTTCGGGATCGCGGTGAACACGGCGGTGAGCATCGCGGATGCCGGCTCGGAGATCGAGGCGATCCCGAGGATCTGCAGCGCCGCGATCGACACCACGATCATGATCAGCGCGAACACGACCTGGGAGAGGATCTCCGGCACCTTCGAGCCCTGGCCGGTAGCGGCCTGGCCGTGGGCGGGCTGCGCAGGCTGCGCGGCACCGGGATGCTGAGCGCCGGGCTGGGTCGCGGCCTGGGTGGCGGCCGGATGCGGGGCGGCGGTGGCCCCGCCGGTCGCGCGGTCGATCCCGGACTGGGCGGTGCCCAGGAGCTTGCCGAAGTCGACGGCGGACAGCGCGGTGCGGATCAGGGCCCGGGCGATCTTCGCGATCGTCAGGCCGATGATGAACACGAAGACGGCGCCGATGATGTTGGGGACGTAGCCCAGGGCGCTCTCGAGCATCACCACGACGGGCGAGAGCACCTGCGAGAGCTGGAAGATGCCCAGCACCATGATCAGGCCCAGCAGCCACACGATCATCGAGGCGATCGCCCCGATCGACGCGCCGAGGCCGGCGCCGTCGACGCCGGGCCGCTGCAGGGCGGGGATCTTCTGGGTCAGTTTGGCGACCGCGCCCTTGACCACCATGGCCACGATCGCGGTCACCACGAGGATGACGATGGCGGCGAGGACCTTCAGTCCCAGCTCCGCCCAGTTGACGCTCGATAGGAAGTCCACAAGGTCCTCCGATGCTCGGGGAAAGTGCAAAGGCCGTGACCGACCTCACATCGAGCATTCACCATCTCTCGGCGTCCCGTCCAGAGTCCCTGGTCAGAGCATTACCGGCGGGGAACCCTCAGGTGCCGCAGAAGGTGAGGAAGTGGTCGCCGCCCTCGCCCGGTCCCTCGAGGTGCTCGAGCCCGGGACGCGCCTCGAACGGCGAGGAGACCGCGTCCAGGAGGGTGCGGACGGGGGTGAAGTCCCCGAGGTGGGCGGCGCGCAGCGCGGAGTCGAGCTGGACGTTGCGCGGCACGTACAGCGGGTTCGCCCGCGCCGCGGGCCCGTCGGCCGACGGGGCGCGCAGCGCCTCCCGCCGCTCTGCCCAGGCGCGGAAGGGCGCAGGGTCGACGAACAGCGCCTCGGCGTCGCCCGCCTCGAGGGCGCGGAAGAAACCGGTGTGGTCCACCGCCTGCGCCTCCATC
>DAHVRS010000442.1 GCA_027322375.1 Brachybacterium sp.
GCCGGCCGCCGTGATCGCCTTGGCCACGAGTCGACGGGCAGGACGGCCCGCCGCATGAGCGTTCAGGGCCGCCCAGTCCACCTTCTCCGCCGTCTTCATAGTTTTCAGGCTGTATGACGCAAGTGTCCATTTCAACTTCCCGTGACGCAGGACGCCTTGGTTTTCGTCACTGGCGAACACCGCGAGCCCGGACGGCGTGCTATTGGAGGCGTCACGGCGCCTGCGGAGTCCTCGTCCCGGCCCTCTCCCTGGGCGACCGTAGGATGACAGGCATGTCCAGCACCTCCCTGCGCATCGCCGCGATCTGCCTGCACACCTCCCCGCTCGAGGCGCCCGGCGGCGCGGATGCGGGCGGCATGAACGTGGTCGTGCTCGAACAGTCCCTCGCCCTCGCCAGGCTCGGCCACCGCGTGGACCTCTTCACCCGCCGCTCCGACCCCTCCGCCCCGGCGATCGTCGAGGTGGCCGACGGGGTACGGCTGCTGCACCTGGACGCGGGTCCCGCCGCACCGCTCGCCAAGAGCGATATGGAGCAGGCGATCCGCCCCTTCCGCGCCGCGCTCTCCGCGCACCTCCACGACGCCGCCGCGACGGAGCCGTACGACCTGATCCACTCCCACCACTGGTTCAGCGGCGTCGCCGCCCTGCCCCTCGCACGCGAGCTGCGGATCCCCCACCTGCAGTCCTTCCACTCCGTCGCCGCCCCGCACGACGCCGACACCCTCGAGGCCGGAGAGCCCGCCGAGTCCGCGGGGCGCCTGCCCGGAGAGCAGTTCACTGCGACCGGCTCCGACCTCGTCGTCGCCGTCTCCCAGGCCGAGGCCACCACCGTCCACGAGCGGTACGGTGTGCCCGGCACCCGGCTCAGCGTGGTCCGCCCCGGCGTGGACGTGGACCGCTTCCACCCCTGCGAGGACGTCGACGCCCGCCGCCATCGCCCCACCCTGCTGTTCACCGCCCGGCTCCAGCCGCTCAAGGGCCCCGACCTCGCCCTCGAGGTCCTCGCTCATCTCGACCCCGCGCTCGAGGCTCGACTCGTCCTCGCCGGCGGTGTCTCGCAGGACTTCGCGGACTACCTCACCTCGCTCAAGGATCTCGCCCGGCAGCTCGGCATCGAGGACCGTGTCGAGATCGTCGGCTCCCTGAACCGCGATGAGCTCGCCGAGGCGATGCGCTGCGCCGGAGCATTGCTGCTGACCAGCTGGTCCGAGACCTTCGGCCTCGTCGCCCTCGAGGCGCAGGCCTCCGGCACCCCCGTACTCGCCTGGGGCGGGGCAGGCGGGGTGCGGGAAGCGGTCGCCCCGAGCGGCCGCGTGCTCGAGACCCGCGACCCCGACGTGTGGGCCGAGTCGGTCCAGACCCTGCTCGGCGACGCGGACGGCTACGCCCACGCGGTCGCCGAGGCCCGCGAGTTCGCCGCCAGCCGCACCTGGGACGCGGCCGCCACTGCGCTCGCCACTCTGTACGCCGACGTGATCGCCCGCGGCGCTGGCACCACTGGAGGAACCGCAGAATGAGCCCCGACGCCACTGACCCTTGGGCGCTGCTGGACAGCGCCGCGTCCGTGCTCGCCGTGCACGCGCATCCCGATGACGAGTCCCTCTCCACCGGGCCTCTGCTCGCCGCGCTCACCGCTGCCGGGACGCGCGTCGTGCTGGTCACCGCGACCCGCGGGGAGGAGGGCGAGATCGTGCAGGGCGCCGTAGATCCTTCCGACCCGCGCCCCCTCGAGGAGATCCGCGAGGGCGAGATCGACGCCGCGACCCGCATTCTGGGCCTCGCCGAGCGGCACTGGCTCGGCACCCCTCCCGCTCTCACCGACGGTGCCGCGCCGCGCCGCTTCCGCGACTCCGGCATGCAGTGGGTGCGCGAGGGTCTCGCCGGCCCCTCTGACACCGCCGGGCCCGACAGTTTCACCCACCGTCCGCCCGAGGACGCGGTCGCCGACCTCGTCGCACTGCTCGCGCAGACCCAGCCCGAGGTGGTCCTCGGCTACGACGACGAGGGCACGTACGGCCACCCTGACCATGTCCGCGCTCACCACGTCACCGTCGCAGCCTGCGAGGCGACGGGCGTGCCGATGCTCGAGGTGGCGAGCGCTGGGCCCGAGACAGCGACTGGCTTCACCTGGCGGGACCTGCCGGAGACCGGGCAGACCGTGCTGCGCGCGGTGGAGTGCTACCGCACCCAGCTCACCGTGGTCGGCGAGGTGCCCGGCGGGATCGCGATCCGGCACGTGGGCGGGCAGGACGACGTCGTCGCGCTGCGCGCGGGGCTGCGCCGGCGGGTCTGAACAGCCGGTCGAGGGCCCGGCTCAGAGCCGGACGTCGAGCAGTGTCGGCAGGTGATCCGAAGCGCTGGCGAGCCGATCCTCGTCCACCCGCTCGGTGCTGCGGATGCTGCGCGCCTCCCGCACCTGCACGCCCTCCGTCGTCAGGATCGCGTCGATCCGCCTCGCCGGCGCGGCCG
>DAHVRS010000305.1 GCA_027322375.1 Brachybacterium sp.
TCGACGTGACGATCCAGGCGGGGGTGCTGAACCTGCTCGAGGAGCTCAAACGCGATCTCGACGTCAGCTATCTCTTCGTCTCCCACGACCTGTCGGTGGTCCGTAACATCTCCGACCGCATCGCGGTGATGTACAAGGGCCGGATCGTGGAGATGGGACGCACCGAGGACGTCTTCGACAACCCCCAGCACGACTACACGCGCGTCCTCCTCTCGGCGGTGCCGATCCCGGATCCGGAGATCGAGCGCAACCGCGAACGCATGCTCCTGGACCGCGACGAGCTGGATGCGAGGATCGCGGCGGGAACTGCCGGTCGCTCCGAGGCCACGAGCGCCTGATCGCGGTGAGACGGCTCGGCACCGCACGCCGGGGAGACGGCTCCACCCACATCAGGCCGGGCGGGGCCCTGGTGCTGTGCATGATCGTCTGGGCCCTGTGCGCCGCCACGATCGTCGAATCCTTCTGGGCCATCGGGATCCACGGGTGGCAGTTCGCCGTGCTTCCTCTGGCGGTGGGCGCCGTGGTGTGGGCGCTGCTGTGGGCGCCCCGCGTGGTGGTCCGCCCCGGCAGCGTCGAGGTGCGCAACGTGCTGATCACGCATGACCTGCCGATGGCCGCGATCGAGGACGTGCGTCTGGGCGCGATGCTTCGTGTGATCCTGCCACCGCGAGGCTCGAACGGGCGACCTGTGGTGATCACGGCCTGGAACGCACCGGGAGTGGGCAAGGACCGCCCCCGGGACCGGCTCGCGAGCTCGAGCGTGCACTCACGATATGGCCAGGACCATGCCCAGCACACCGCGCCGTCGACCTGGTCGGAGCGTTTGGTGCGCGACCAGCGTGCGAGTCCGAGCCATGCGGTGGTCCAGGCGTGGGAACAGCACCGATCCGCCGATGCGGGCGGTGTTGGTGAACCCTCTCGGCGCCTCAACAGCGTGGTGCTGATCGTGCTCGTGATCTCCGTGCTGCTGCCGGCCGCGCGGATCCTGGCGTAGAACCGGCGCCAGGGAAAACCGAGGCGCGGCCGGTGCGCCCATCACACACGGTGGGGCCCGGTCTCCCGCGGGTGACCGGGCCCCACCGCCGCGGAGATCAGCTGCAAGCGGTGATCACTCGCTGATGTACCCGACCTGGGTCCAGTCGAAGGTCTCGAACAGCGCTGCGCCGTAGTTCACGATCCCCTCGGCGACCGCGAAGATCTTCGGCACGGCATACAGCGGGATCGTCGAGAAGGTCTGGGCGACCGCCTGCGAGAACTCGTTCGTGGCCTCGAGACGAGCCTCCTCGTCGGTCTCGCTCTTCATCGTGTCCACGAGGTCGCCGACCTCGTCGTCCAGATTGATCGAGGTGTAGTTCTGGGCGGAGCTGTGCGGGTAGTAGATGTTCGAGGAGGAGGTCTCCGGGAACTGCGTGCCCTCCCACCCCGGGGTGATCAGATCGAAGTCGCCGACGTGGATGTACTCGTCGAAGTAGGCATCGGCGGGGACCGTCTCCAGTTCGACATTGAAACCGATCTCGTTGAGATCCGACTGAATCTGCCGGGCACGATCGGAGTTCGACTTCACGTCCGCCGGGATCAGGAACGACAGCGCGAGCTCCTCCCCGTCCTTCGTGCGGACGTCACCGTCGCCGAGCTCCCAGCCGGCCTCGTCGAGGAGCTCACCGGCCCGCTCGGGATCGAAGGTGAGCGGATCGCCGAGGGCGGCCTCGTAGGAATCCTCGTAGCCATCCTGGCCGGGCATGAACACGAAGTGGTCCTTCAAGATGACGGGGGAGTCCAGCGGGCCCACCACGGCCTCTCCCACGGCCTCGCGGTTGACGCCGCGGGCGATCGCCTCGCGCACCTTCTCGTCGGCGAGGATGCCGTCGCCGCCCTCGAGGTTGATCCCCAACCAGTTCCAGGTCACACCGTTGGACTTCTGGATGTCGACGTCGTCACGCGCCGTCGCCTGGGAGTAGGTGTCGCCGTCCGCGATGCCG
>DAHVRS010000455.1 GCA_027322375.1 Brachybacterium sp.
ATCTCTGCGGGAGAACTACCCGCTGGGCTGGACGGAGACGGACGACGGCCTCACCGCCCCGCAGAAGGTCATCTCGCGCCTCAGCGCGATCTCCGGACCGGAGTCGATCTACGTCGCAGGCGTGGGCCAGCACCAGATGTGGTCCAGCCAGTTCATCCAGTACGAGAACCCGCGCACCTGGCTGAACTCCGGGGGCCTCGGGACAATGGGCTACTCGGTCCCCGCCGCGATGGGTGCGAAGGTCGGCCAGCCGGACAAGGTCGTGTGGGCCATCGACGGCGACGGCTGCTTCCAGATGACGAACCAGGAGCTCGCCACCTGCGTCATCAACGAGATCCCGATCAAGGTCGCGGTCATCAACAACAGCTCGCTGGGCATGGTGCGCCAGTGGCAGAACCTGTTCTACGACCAGCGGTACTCCAACACCGACCTGAACACCGGGCACGGCTCCCGCCGCATCCCCGACTTCGTCAAGCTCGCCGACGCCTACGGCTGCGCCGGTCTGCGCTGCGAGCGCGACGAGGACATCGACGACACCATCCGCCAGGCGATGGAGATCAACGACCGCCCCGTGGTCGTGGACTTCACCGTGAGCGCGGACGCCATGGTCTGGCCGGTGGTGCCAGCCGGGGTCTCCAACGACGAGATCCAGATCGCGCAGGGCATGAGCCCCGAGTGGGAGAGGGACATCTGAGCATGAGCACGACCACGACCGATTTCGTCAGGACCCCCGAGAGCCAGACCCTCTCCGTGCTGGTGGAGAACAAGCCCGGTGTCCTCACCCGCGTCACCGCGCTGTTCTCGCGCCGCGGCTACAACATCTCCTCGCTCGCGGTGGGCCCCACCGAGCATCCGGAGATCTCACGCATCACGGTGGTCGTCGACGTGGACCAGCGGCGCCTCGAGCAGATCACCAAGCAGCTCAACAAGCTCGTCAACGTGCTGAAGATCGTCCAGCTGGACGCGCGCAGCACGGTCCAGCGCGAGCTGATCCTCATCAAGGTCACCGCCGACAACTCCACCCGCACCTCGGTGCTGGAGATCGTCCAGATGTTCCGGGCGAAGGTGGTCGACGCCGCCTCCGACTCGGTGACCATCGAGGCGACCGGCACCCAGGACAAGCTCACCGCCCTGCTGGGGATGCTGGAGTCCTTCGGGGTCCGCGAGATCGTGAAGTCCGGCGAGGTCGCCATCGGCCGCGGTGGGCGTGCGATCACTGATCGGAGCCTGCTGGGCTGATCGTTCTCCGCTGACCCCCCCGGTATCCCACATGGGGAGACCGCCTCTCACTACGTAAGACACTGGGCGATAGGATCGACCTGACGCCCGCAGATCGCAACGAACCTGCATATCCCAACGAAGGAGCACACCGTGGCAGAGATGTTCTACGACGACAACGCCGACCTGTCCATCATCCAGGGCAAGAAGGTCGCCGTCATCGGCTTCGGCTCGCAGGGCCACGCCCACGCGCTGAACCTGCGTGACAGCGGTGTCGACGTCCGGGTGGGCCTGCGCGAGGGCTCGAAGTCCGCCGCGAAGGCGCAGGAGGAGGGCCTCACCACCGGCACCGTCGCCGAGGTCTCCGAGTGGGCGGATCTCATCATGATCCTCACCCCCGACCAGGACCAGCGGAAGGTCTACGCCGAGTCGATCAAGCCGCACCTCACCGCCGGCAAGGCGCTCGCCTTCGCCCACGGCTTCAACATCCGCTTCGGCTACATCGAGCTCCCCGAGGGCGTGGACGTGCTGCTCATCGCCCCGAAGGCCCCCGGTCACACCGTGCGCCGTGAGTTCGTCGCCGGCCGCGGCATCCCGGACATCGTCGCCGTCGAGCAGGACGCGACCGGTGGCGCATGGGACCTCGCGCTCTCCTACGCCAAGGGCATCGGCGGCACCCGCGCCGGCGTCATCAAGACGACCTTCACCGAGGAGACCGAGACCGACCTCTTCGGAGAGCAGGCCGTGCTCTGCGGCGGCATGAGCCACCTCGTCCAGGCCGGCTTCGAGACCCTCTCCGAGGCGGGCTACCAGCCTGAGATCGCCTACTTCGAGGTCCTCCACGAGCTCAAGCTCATCGTCGACCTCATGTGGGAGGGCGGCATCGCCAAGCAGCGCTGGTCGATCTCCGACACCGCCGAGTTCGGCGACTACGTCTCCGGCCCCCGCGTGGTCACCGAGCAGACCAAGAAGGACATGAAGGCGATCCTCGCCGACATCCAGTCCGGTGCCTTCGCCAAGCGCTTCATCGAGGACCAGGACAACGGCGCGAAGGAGTTCCAGGAGCTCCGCGCCAAGGAGGCCGAGCACGAGATCGAGAAGGTCGGCAAGGAGCTCCGCAAGATGTTCTCCTGGTCCACCGCGAGCCTCGACGACGACTACACCGAGGGCAGCGCCGCGCGCTGACCGCACCCCTCGCACGACGGCGGCGGGCGCACCGGAAGGTGCGTCCGCCGCCGTTCGTGGTGCACCATGGACCCGGACATCAGTACGCGAATCACGGCCCGCAGCGCCGCAGGGGGATCGACGAATGCGCACGAGGGCCACCTCGCAGAGCACGGCGACGAGCACGACCACCCGGCGCATGGCGCTGACAGGGCTGGGGGCCCTGGGCCTCACGGCCGCCGCTGCGGCCTGCAGCACAGACGAGGGGGTTGACGAGGAACCGTCGGCCGCACCGGAGGAGGCCCCCGCGGCGGAAGCGAGCGACGGCGGCAGCGCAGACGACAAGGACGGTGCCGACGAGACCGCCGCCCCGGAGCCCGGCAGCGACTTCACCGGCTGGGCGGCCGAGGAGGACCTCG
Source organism: Brachybacterium sp. (assembly GCA_027322375.1). Lineage (GTDB taxonomy): Bacteria > Actinomycetota > Actinomycetes > Actinomycetales > Dermabacteraceae > Brachybacterium. The sequence goes on from DAHVRS010000455.1 coordinate 2,802, forward strand.
CCCTGGTGCCGCTCGACCTGACGGCCGCCGACCGCGAGATCGGCCTTCTACCGGGGCAGCTCGAGCGCGAGGACCGCTTCGGGACCTGGCTGTCCCCAGGCTTCGCCGAGGACTCCCCGGTGTTCACCGACGAGCCCGTCGCCATCGACGAAGCCGCCGAGGAGCTCTTCGGCGGCCACGAGGCGACCGTCGGGGCCGCCACCGGCGTCCTCGTCCAGAGCATCCTCGAGATCCTCGATACGCCGCTCCTGCTCGAAGAGGACAACTCCCGTTCCGGCGAGGTCTCCGCCGCGCTCGTCGACCAGCTGGGCCTGAACGAGCAGTTCCTGTCCAGCTTCGACGAGCTCTTCGCCGAATCGCCCGTCTCCGGCGCCTTCAGCCCGGGGGAGGGGCTCCCCGAGACCTACGCCTTCGAGCCCCGCGCCTACCCCGAGGACGGGCCGCGAATGCACGTCCTCCAGGCCGCGTCTGCCGTGGAGCTGCTCGACCTGCCGGAGATCCGTGGCCCGCTCGTCCTCGCCTCCGCGCAGGGCGCGCTCCCGATTGACGCCGAGGATGGACGGGAGCTGCTCGTGCGCACCGCGACCTTCGGGCTAGGACTCGATGCCGATGGCACGAGCGCGCTCATGGTCTTTGCCGTGAACGCCGCACCCGCCGTGCACCTCGAGGACCCCCAAACGCTTCCCGTGGTCGAGGGCACCGACGTGCCGGGCGACTGGCAGGAGCACACCATGCGCGACCTGACCGTCTCCCTGCCCGCCGATCTCGGCGAGCCCGAAGCCTCCGAGGTCGGACTCGTCTTCCGCGGCGGCGAACGTCGCGGCTCGGTGCTGCGCCATCTGCTCGCCGCACCGAGTCCCTACCCGCTCACCGCTGCGCGCTACGTCGCCCGCGCCGAGGTGCCGGGAGCAGAGCTCGCCGTCGCCGCCGTCGGCCCGGGGATGGACGGACTGCTGACCGTCTCCCTCACGCTCCACCGCGGCGAGGAGACCTGCGTCGTCCAGCTCCACGACGTCACCGAGGACGAGGCCCCGCAGCTCGCGCACCAGCTCCTCGCGGGACTCCGGCTCGCAGGGTGAAGGACGAGTCTCGGATCGTGACCGGCGTTCCCGCATAGCGGACACGGGACTACGCTGTGCACTGAACCCCGTCGCACCCGAGGGCGTGAGCGACGACCACCATCCGTACCGGAGGAGTATCCGTGACGCGTCCTGTCGTGCTCATCGCTGAGGAGCTGTCGCCCGCCACCGTCGAGGTCCTCGGCCCCGACGTGGAGGTCCGCAGCGTGGACGGCACCGATCGGCCGGCGCTGCTGGCCGCGGTGAAGGGGGCCGACGCGCTCCTGGTCCGCTCCGCCACCCAGGTCGATGCCGAGGTCTATGCCGCGGCCGACCAGCTCAAGGTCGTCGCCCGCGCGGGCGTGGGCCTGGACAACGTCGACGTCCCCGGCGCCACCGCCGCGGGCGTCATGGTCATCAACGCCCCCACCTCCAACATCGTCTCCGCCGCGGAGCTCGCGATCGCGCTGATCCTCGCCTCGCTGCGCAACATCGGCCGCGCCGACGCCTCCGTGAAGGCCGGCCGCTGGGAGCGCAAGCAGCTCACCGGCGTCGAGCTGCTCGAGAAGACCGTGGGCGTGGTGGGCTTCGGCCGTATCGGCCAGCTGGTCGCCGAGCGCCTGCGGCCCTTCGGCGTGACGCTGCTGGCCTACGACCCCTACGTGAACCACGCCCGCGCCGCCGAGCTCGGCGCCCGTGTGGTCGAGCTCGACGAGCTCATGCGCGAGGCGGACGTCCTCACCGTCCACATGCCGAAGACCCCCGAGACCACCGGCCTCATCGGCGAGGAGCAGTTCGCGCTCGCGAAGCCGACCCTGCACGTCGTCAACGCCGCGCGCGGCGGGCTCATCGACGAGGAGGCGCTGCACACCGCGCTCACCACCGGGCAGATCGCCGCCGCGGCGCTGGACGTGTACTCCTCCGAGCCGCCCGCGAAGAGCGAGACCGCCGCGAAGCTGCTCGAGCTCGAGAACGTGACCCTCACCCCGCACCTCGGCGCCTCGACCGCTGAAGCGCAGGAGAAGGCCGGCGTCGCCGTCGCGAAGTCCGTGCGCCTGGCGCTTGCCGGCGAGCTCGTGCCCGACGCGGTCAACGTCGCCGGCGGCGCGATCGACGACCTCGTCCGCCCGGGCGTGGCGCTGGCTGACCGCCTCGGCCAGCTCTTCACCGCCCTCGCCGGCGGCTCGCCCGAGGTGCTCGACATCGAGGTCCACGGCGAGATCGCCTCCCGCGACGTCACCGCCCTGAAGCTCTCCGCTCTGCGCGGCATGTTCCGCTCGATCGTCACCGAGCAGGTCAGCTACGTGAACGCCCCCGTCCTCGCCGAGGAGCGCGGCATCGCCGTCCAGCTCGTCACCGACGAGTCCACCGAGCGCTTCCGCAACGTCGTCACCCTGCGCGGCACCCTGCGCGACGGCGAGGTCGTCACCGTCTCCGGCACCCTCAGCGGAGTCGACCAGGAGCACAAGCTCACCGAGGTCTTCGGCCATGCGCTCGACGTGCCGCTGAGCGACCACCTGCTGATCATCCGCTACGACGACGGCCCCGGCCTCATCGGCACCTACGGCGCGCGCCTCGGCGCGGCCGGCATCAACATCGCGGGCATGCAGGTCTCGCGCTCCCGCCGGGCGCTGGGCGCCGAGGCCCTCGTGGTCCTCGACCTCGACGAGTCCGTGGACCGCGAGTTCGCCGACGAGCTCGGCGCCGCGATCGACGCCCGCTCGATCCACGCCGTCGACCTCGTCTACTGACCCCACCCCGCCCCACAGGAGCATCCCGAATGAGCACCACCCCCGCCCCGAGCACCCTGCGCCTGGCCGTCATCGAGGGAGACGGCATCGGCAAGGAGGTCGTCCCCCAAGGCCTGCGCGCCCTGCGCGCCGCCCTCGAGCCCGTCGGCGTGACGGTCGAGACTACCGACTTCGACCTCGGGGCGGGGCGCTGGCACCGCACGGGGGAGACCCTCACCGATGAGGACATGGCGCGCCTGGCCGAGCACGACGCGATCCTGCTCGGCGCCGTCGGCGACCCGGGCGTCCCCTCCGGCGTCCTCGAGCGCGGCCTGCTGATGAAGCTCCGCTTCGGCTTCGACCACTTCGTGAACCTGCGCCCCACGCGTCTGTTCCCCGGGGTCGCGACCCCGCTC
>DAHVRS010000480.1 GCA_027322375.1 Brachybacterium sp.
GCGCCCGCCGGAGCGGGACGACGCCGCCGAGGACCCGGCCCCCGCCCCCTCGCCCGAGACGCCGACCGCGCAGGACGAGCCCACCCCGGAGGAGACCAGCGATCCGGCCACCACCGAGGAGGAGGAGACCGCCGAGGATCCCGCGGCGACCCAGGCCTCCGACGGCGGCGGCGCCGGCCCCTCCGAGGCCACCGTGCAGCGCGTGAAGTGGGGCGTGGTGATCGTGATGGCCGTCGGCGGGCTGCTCGCCGCCGCCGCCGCGCTCACGGTGATCGGCATCCGCCGCCGACGGTTCCGTGCCCGCGACGAGCGCTGGGCGGCGCTGATGACGGGAGGTGCCACGGCCGCGACGGGCGCAGAGCGCGGGCGCGGGGCCGACGGGAGCCGCGGGGGCAGCAGGGCCGGCGGGGGAGCGGAGGAGCCCGACCGGGCCGCGGCCGCGCTCGCCGCGGAGCGCACCTGGCGCGGAGCGGGGGAGCTGGCCTGGTCCGAGATCTCCCGCGAGCTTTCCGTGCGCGAGACCGCGATCCGCTGGCTCCGGATCACCGGGGCCTGGGGCCGCACGCCCACGCGCCTGGGTCTGAACCCCGCGCTGCCGCCGCACCGCGCCCTGCAGGATCTGCTCGCCCAGATCGAGGCGACGGGTCGCGAAGTCACCGCCGAGCACCGTGCCGCTGCGGCGCGCATCGCCGACGCCTTCACCGCCGCCCGCTACGCAGCGCCCCTGCCGGAGTCCGCGCCGGGGGAGACCGGCGAGGGGCCGACGGCCGAGGCCACCCCCGGCGCCCAGCCTCCCTTGCGCCGCGACGCGGACCTGCTCATCGAACTGATCCGCGGCGTCCGCTGAGCGCGAGGTCGCTGCACGGGAAGCCCCTCCGCCGAACGCTATGGCTTGAGCACGTACTCGTCGGCCTCGAGGGCGTCGAGCGCCATGCGTGCCGCGCCGAGCGGTACGACCTCGTCGCCGAGCACGGACAGCGCCACGGCCGGGACGTTGATGCACATCATCTCCAGCTGCGAGCGGACCGCGTCGAGGAAGGGCCGGCCGCCCACGGTGAGGTCGCCCGCGATCACCACCAGCTCCGGGTCCAGCACCGAGACCAGCACCGACGCCGCGCGTGCGGTGTGGTGCGCGAGATGGGTGGAGAGCTTGCCCGCCTCCTCCTCGCCCCGGGCGGCGGCGTCGAACACCTCCTGCGCGGTGCGCCCCGCCTCGTCGAGCACGGCGGCGGCGTTCCAGGTCTGGTCGTGCAGCAGACGCCCCAGCTCGGCCGCGGCGCCCGAACGCCCGTGGTGGGCGCGACCGCCCAGCACGATGCCCTGACCGCTGGGCCGGCCCGAGAGGATCAGCGCGACGTCGTCGGCGTAGCGGGCGGCCCCCTGCCATTTCTCCCCGAGCGCGGCCAGGGTGCCGTCGTTGCCGGCGACGGCCGCACAGCCGAACCATCGGCTGACCGTCCCGGCCAGGTCGAGCCCCGTCCAGCCGGCGATCTGGCTCGAACGGAGCACCCGGCCGTCCGCATCCACGACACCGGTGGTCGCGGCACCGATCGTCCACACCGGGCCCGCCTGGGCCGCGGCACGCTCGGCGAGCTCACGCGCCGTCGCGAGGCGTTCCGGGGCGGGGACGGCCGCAGGGACCGCCGCGCTCTCGCGCGCCGCGATGCGTCCCTCGAGGTCGGTCGCGACCACCCGCACCTGCGAGGGCGAGAAGGACAGGCCAAGGGCGTAGCCCGCCGTGGCCCGGAAGGCGTAGCGGCGCGCGGGGCGCCCGGATCCTCCCGTGGCCGGGGCGTGCGCCTCGACCAGGCCCCGCGCGGTGAGCTCCTCGAGCACGGCCGTGAGCGTCTGACGGGACAGTCCCGTCAGCTTCGCCATCGCCGAGAGCGTGACCTCCGGGTGGGCGCGCAGCGTCGCCAGGACGGTCCGGCGGTTCCAGCGGCGCACCAGCGTGGTGTCGGCGCCGGAGAACCCGGGGCCCGGTTCACTGGGGTTCATGGGCTGCCTCTCCGTGCGCGGACTGGACGGTGCGGTGCCGCGTCGCCCTCACGGGACCGTCCCGCATCATGACCTCGAAGGGTACTGCTCGATCGCTCCACGCCCGCGGTGAGGCGCCGCACTCCCGTTCGGGGGCACGCCCCCTCGACACCGTCACACCCGCGCCGGGCGCACGGCGTGCCGTGCGGCGGGCGGCCCGGGTCGCGCCGCCCTCCGCACGGGCCGGTGTCACTTCCGTCGCTCGTACGCCGTCTGGTGCGCGGCCAGGTAGTCCGGCAGGCCGATCTGCTCGAAGGTCGCCACGTGGTCGTCCCACTCCGCGAGCGAACGCTCGCCGGTGACGAACGCCGCCAGCGACTCGTCGGCGTACTTCGCGATGTCGTTGCCGATCGTGGTGACCTGCTGCGACTCCTCCGAGGAGAAGGTGAAGGCCGGCCACACCTCGCTCAGCGCGAAGGGCTCGACCACCTTCGCCCCCTCGGTGGACTGCTCCGAGGTCTCCACACCGCGGAACCATTCGTCGGTGGCCCAGCCGGGGTACCAGCCGCCCAGGTAGATGACGTGCTCCTTCAGCCCCTCGTCCACGGAGGGCGCCTCCAGGATCTCCGGGAGCAGCTCGAGCTCCCCGTCGACCTCGTGATAGCTCTCGCCCTCGACGCCCAGGAAGAACAGCCGCGCGCCCTCCTCGCTGTACCAGAAGTCCATCCAGCGGGCGAGCTCGATCGGGTGCTCGCAGTTGTCGGTCATCACGAAGTTCCCGATCGAGGAGAGCTCGGAGCGCACCGCGTGCCAGGCCGGCTCGTCCCCGGCGTTGCGCACCAGGGGCTTCAGCGCCACGTAGTTCTCGCCCTCGTCCCCGAAGAACCCGGCCGGCGCCTGGATGGCGCAGGACCCGAGCAGACCCTCGGTGCCGGCGGCGGTGAAGGCCGCGAAGTCCGTCGAGAAGATGTCCGGCTGGAGCAGCCCGTCGGCGTACAGGCCGTGGAGGAACTCGAGCATCTCCCGGTAGCCGTCGCTGGCCGGGTAGTACCGCACCGCGCCCGTGTCGGGGTCCAGATCCACGGCGGCGCCGGCGTCGGTGCCCTTGTTCGCGATCCCGAAGGTGCCGTAGAGGCTCGAGAAGATGCCGCCGATGCCCTGGCCTCCCAGCGGGATCGCGCCGTCGTGGGAGGCCTTGACCTCCTCGAGATAGGCCCGGTACTCCTCGAGGGTCTCGGGGGCGGACATCCCGGCCGCATCCAGCCAGTCCTGCCGGGCCCAGAGCTTGGTCTGGTAGCGCAGACCGAGCGTGGTCGGGTCGTAGATCCCCGGCAGCGAGTAGATGTTCCCGTCCGGGAAGGTCAGGCCGGTGCGCAGCGCCGGGTACTCCTCCATCCGGGCGGTGAGGTTCGGCATGTACTGATCGATCAGGTCGTTCAGGGCCACGAACACGCCCTGCTCGCCGTACTTGGCGATGTCGCCGCCGGGCACGCCGGTGCGGTAGAAGGCCTCCGGGTAGTCGCCGCTGGTGAGCGTGAGGTTGCGGCGCTCGGCGACCGCCTCCTCGCCGACCAGGCCCCAGTCGATCTCGATGTTCGTGATCCTCTGCGTCTCCTGCACGGAGGAGACCTGGTTCCAGTCCTCGGCCGAGGTGTTGGCCCGGCGCGTCATCAGCGAGATCGTCACCGGCTCGTCGACGATCGGCATGCCCTCGGGGTTGAGGTTGTCATCGGGATTCTCGATCCTCTCGGCGGTGTCCGCGCCGCCGCCGCTGCCGCCGCCGCAGGCGGCCAGCGCCGCGGTGGAGGCCAGGACGGCGGAGGAGGTGAGAACGGTGCGGCGGGTGAACGGGGAGGTGGTCATGATGTCCTCTCGGGAGCGTGCGTGGGATGCGGTGCGGGGTCGTGGGCGGACGGGGGTTCATGGGGCGGTGCCGCGGCGCGGGGCAGGGCCCGCTCCAGGCACCAGGCGGAGGCCGCGACGGGGACGCCGACGCCGATCACCGGGAGCAGCCCCGGCCAGCCGGCGGCGAGCAGCGCCAGCGGCCAGCCGAGCCAGATCGCGATCAGGGCGAGCGACAGCACGGGCCGGGCCATGCCGAGGGCGAGCCCGGTGGCGAACAGGTGCGAGAGCCGGGCCGGGGGTGCGGCGGCGTCGGCGGTCCGCTGAATCACCAGCGGCAGGTAGGGGAGCGTCGTGGCCAGCAGCAGCGCGGCCA
>DAHVRS010000487.1 GCA_027322375.1 Brachybacterium sp.
CCCGGACGCAGTGCCGGGCCAGACGTGTCAAGCGGTCTGGACCGTGTGCGTGAAGTAGCACGAAGGGACAAGGATGCACGGTTCACCGCACTGCTGCACCATGTAGACCTCGCCCGGCTCCGGTCGGCCTACTGGGCGATCCGCCCTCAGGCTGCACCGGGGACCGATGGGGTGACATGGGGGACCTACGGGCAGGACCTGGAAGAGAATCTCCAGGGCCTGCACACACGGGTCCACAGCGGTGCCTACCGGGCGAGTCCATCTCGTAGGGCCTACATCTCGAAGGCAGACGGACGGCTTCGGCCGCTCGGCATCGCCACGTTGGAGGACAAGATCCTCCAGCGGGCAGTCGTCGAGGTGCTCAGCGCCATCTACGAGGAGGACTTTCGCGGCTTCTCCTATGGGTTCCGGCCGGGGCGCAGTCCGCACGATGCGCTCGATGCACTGGCGGTTGGGATCTCAGAGAGAAAGGTGAACTGGGTACTTGACGCCGATGTCAAAGATTTCTTCACCAGTCTCGATCACGACTGGTGTTGCCCGACGGACGCAATGAGCACGGCGGCGGCATTCCCGCTGACCATGGCCGATGGTCACGGTGTCGCCGCGCGTGCTCATCACGTCGTCGGTGCTCCTCAGGCTGTCGGCATCACTCCGCGGTGATCTCGGCGACGGCCATCCGTGCCGAGGACTCGTCGACGATCGCCTTCTTCGTCGCGTAGGCAGCGACGAGGGACTGGATCGCGAGGTTGTTCACCTGGCGCGGCAATCCCCGGGCGACCTGATGGATGAGCGCCGTCGCGTCGTCGGAGAAGAGCCGGTCTGACCGCCCTGCCAGGCCCAGATGGTGGGCGACGTAGGCGCCCGTCTCCTCGGGCGTCATCCCCGCGAGGTGGTAGCGGAGCGCGATGCGCTGGTCGAGGGCGGCGAACGCGCCGAGGCGGATGCGGCGCCTGAGAGTCGGCTGGCCGCAGAGCACGAGAGCGAAGGGCGCGACGGAGTCGAGCTCCGCGTTCATGAGGAGCCGGATCGCCTCGAGCTGCTCGGGCGAGCAGAGATGTGCCTCGTCGAGGACGACCACGACGCGCTCTCCCCGCTCGGCGGACTCCGCGGCGAGGAGCTCGGCGGCTTGGGGCACGAGCGCCGCGGCGTGAAAGCGCGGCACGCCCCCGAGGGCGGTGACGATCGCGCCGTGAAGGCCCCGGATCCCGACGGTGTGGTTGGCGAGGTAGACGACGGTGTGCCGGCTCTGGTCGAGACCAGTGAGCGCGGCCCGCAGCGCCACCGTCTTGCCGGCGCCGACCTCGCCGGTCAGCACCCCGGCGGCGGACTCGCCGACGAGGAAGGAGATGCGCGCGACGACCTCCTGGTGGCCGGCCGGGCGAAAGAGCGCCCCCGGGGCGACGTCCTTTCCGAAGGGCATCTTCGAGAAGCCGTAATGGGCGCGCAGCAGCTCGATGCTCATCGGCCCTCCTCCTCGATCGGCTGGTCCGTCGCGAGGTCCCATGCCGGCGGGTGGAAGACAACGGCGTCCGAGGCGATCTCGCTGTCGGGCAGCTCGACATAGGGGATCTTCTGCTCGAGCGCCTCGTGGTGGCGGGCGGTGACGAGGCCGAGGTAGTCGATCCCCGTCGGCGCTGGTGGCGGCGCGGGGTCCTCGACGGCGCGGGGATGGCTGTGCCGGCGCGTCACGTGGGGCACCGCCTCGCCCATCGGGCGACCCTCGAAGCGGACGTCCACGTGACCGAGGTCGAACGGGTCGAAGACGAGCTCGATGC
>DAHVRS010000310.1 GCA_027322375.1 Brachybacterium sp.
TGCGCATGGTCCGCAAGGTCATCCCCGTCTCCGACGAGTACGACGGCAACAAGCTCCGCACCGTCGTGAACGGCAAGAAGCTGTTCACCCCCATGCTGTTGGTGTTCATCACCCTCGGCGTCACCGACGTGATGTTCGCGCTGGACTCCATCCCCGCGATCTTCGGCGTCACCCGCAACCCGTTCCTGGTCTTCACCGCGAACATCTTCGCGCTGATGGGCCTGCGCCAGCTGTACTTCCTCCTCGGCGGCATGCTGGATCGCCTCGCCTACCTGCAGTACGGCATCGCCGCGATCCTCGGCTTCATCGGTGTGAAGCTGCTGATCCACGCGATCCACGAGGCACCGCTCGGGTTCGTCCCCGGCTTCGACACCCTCGCGAAGATCCCCGAGATCCCGATCTGGCTCTCGCTGAGCTTCATCGTGGTCGCGATGGGCGTGGCGATCGCCGCCTCGTTGCTGTTCCCGCGGAAGTCCGAAGAGGGCGAGGCGGAGCGCACCATCACCGAGCACTGACCTGCTCGGGCATAGCGCCTGCCCTGCACGACGCGAAGGGCCTCCCCATCGGGTGAGGCCCTCTCGCCTTCCTGGACTTCCCACCTGCCAGGGCCCTTCGGTCTCCCGGTTCCCTTCCGCCTGTCGAGGAGCGGGGCGAGGATGGGGAGCATGAGAGCGTCAGCGTCGTCCTCCACCCCGTCCCCGCACCCGCCGCATGCCGGGTGCGGGATCGTCCCCGTCCACCTGCTGCGCCGGATCGCAGGCGGCGGCTCACCCGCCGCGGCCCGAGCGGCGCAGCGCAGTCTCGAGGCGGGTCGTGAGCTCGCCGGGCGCCGCGAGGTGCGCACCGCCCGCACCGGCCGCGGCCCCGCTCCGGGAGCCCCGGGCACAGGGCCGACGGGCGCTGGCGCGCTCCCGCCCCACCTCCAGCAGCGCCTCGCGGGACCTGCCGCCGGCCCCCGCGCGGCGCCCGCGCCGTTTCCGGTCGCCGACACGTCGGCCGTCGATCCGTCGGCCTCCTGGCAGCCCGACCGCCGCGTCCACGACGCAGGCGGCGGCACGGCCCTGCCCGGCCGGCTGGTCCGGGACGAGGGCACCGGTCCGACGGGCGATGTCGCGGCCGACGAGGCCTTCGATGGGCTCGGCGCGACCTGGGAGCTCTACGCCCGGGCCTTCGCCCGTGACTCCCTGGACGGCACGGGCCTGCCGCTCATCGCCTCCGTGCACTACGGCCAGGACTTCCAGAACGCCTTCTGGGACGGGCAGCAGATGATCTTCGGCGACGGCGACGGAGAGCTGTTCCAGGAGTTCACCGGCGCGGTGGACGTGATCGGGCACGAGCTCACCCACGGCGTCGTCCAGTACACGGCAGGGCTGATCTACCTCGCCCAGCCCGGGGCGCTGCACGAGTCGATCGCGGACTGCTTCGGCGCGATGGTGAAGCAGGATGTGCTGGGCCAGGACGCGGCGGAGGCGGACTGGCTGATCGGCGCGGGCCTGTTCGCGGACGCCGTCCAGGGCGTGGCGCTGCGCTCGATGAAGGCGCCCGGCACCGCCTACGACGACCCGGTGCTCGGCAAGGACCCGCAGCCGGACTCGATGGCGCATTACGCCGACCTCCCGCACGACGCCGCGAACGACAACGGCGGCGTCCACATCAACTCCGGCATCCCCAACCGGGCGTTCTACCTGGCCGCGACCGGGATCGGGGGCCGCACCCGGGACGGTGCCGGGCAGCTCTGGTATGACGCGCTCACCGCCCCCGGCCTGCCCCGCGACGCGGACTTCGCGACCTTCGCCGCGGCGACCCTTGCCGCCGCGACCGCGAGGTTCGGGGAGGGCTCGACGCAGCACGCTGCCGTCGCGGAGGCCTGGCAGACCGTGGGCGTCATCGTGGACGCAGGCAGCGCAGGCGGGCGCCGACCTCCGTCGACCGGATCGAGTCCTGCATCTGGACCGCTTCACGGCAGCGGAAGCGATCCAGATGCAGGACTCGATCGCCCAGGAGGCAGGGACCGGGTCGTGCCGGTCGAGGTGCGGCCCGACGGGGACGAGGCCTGCTGGCTCGGGGAGCTGTGCCCGGAGTGCGGGGCGATGCCGGAGGGCGAGGGCGCGCGCGACCCCTCCGTTCCCTGCTGGCGCTGCGGGTACGTCCGCGCGGAGCTCGGGACGGACGGCTGAGCCCCTGACCCGCTCAGGGACCCGGCTCTCGCACCCCGGCCCTCACACCGCCGGGGTGGCGAATCCTCCGTTGGACAGCAGCAGCTGGCCGCGGATCCACGTCCCGCGCGGGGAGACGAGGAAGCGCACGAGGTCCGCGACCGTATCCGGGGTGCCCAGCTCCCCGCCGGGGGTCTGCGCCGCGCACGCCTCCCGGGTCGCCTCATCCATCCAGCCGGTGTCGATCGGGCCGGGGTTGATGACGTTGGTGCGGATGCCGCGATCCGCGAGCTCGTGCGTGCCGGCGAGCACCAGGCGGTCCAGCGCCCCCTTCGTCGCGCCGTAGGGGAGGTTGTGCGCGGTGTGATCGCTGGTCAGCGCGATCACGGCGCCGCCGGGGGAGGTCGCGCCCTCGGGCACCTGCTCCGCGAAGGCCTTCAGCAGCAGCCAGCTCGCGCGCACGTTCACGGCGTAGTGCCGGTCGAAGCTCTCCACCGTCGTGTCCAGGAGTGAGGAGTCCACCGACTCGCAGTGGCTCATCACGAGCGCGCCGAGCGGGCCGAGCA
>DAHVRS010000491.1 GCA_027322375.1 Brachybacterium sp.
GCATCCCGTTCGCCCACGGGACGATCGTCGAGACGAATGGCCGCTACGGCCTGCAGATCACGGAGCTCGCGCGTCCGCAGGAGGAGGAACAAGCGTCTTGAAGGTCGAGTGGATCAACCCTTTTATCCGCGCAGCGAACCACGTCCTCGGAGAGATGGTCGCGTTCGAGCACTCGCAGCTGGGCCGCATCGAGATGGAGGAGAAGCCCTACACGACCGAGGAAGTGACGGCCATGCTCGGCGTGAGCGGCGTCCTCTCCGGTTCCGTGCTGCTGGGGATGACGAAGGAAGTCGCGGAGCGGATCGTCGAGCGCATGGTGGGCGAGACGACGCCGATCGAGGATCTCCTGGGGGAGTCGGCGCTCGGCGAGGTCGTGAACATGATCTCGGGCTCCGCCCTGCGCTTCCTCGAGAGCGCTGGCTTCTCGTGCAACATCACGCCGCCGGTGGTGATCCGCGGCAAGGGCGCCGTCATCTCGACGATGGAGCGCCAGCGGCTCGTGGTCCCGATCCAGTTTCCCGACGCCGTCTTCCAGCTGTCCGTGGCGCTCAGGCAAGCCTGATCCCGAGGGGAGGGACGCACGATGCGGCGCATGCGGCTTGACGCCTCGGCGATCGGCCTCACGGTCGGGCAGTCGCCGACCGACCAGTCGGGCCGGCCTCTCGTGGCTCCTGGCACGACGCTCAACGAGACGACCCTCGAGCGGCTGCGCGCCGCGGGCGTGCAGCACGTGGCGGTCGACGACCCCGCCTTCAAGGATCTCAGCTTCGCCTCCATGGTCTCGACGGAGACGCAGCGCCTCGCGTTCGCGGTCTTCGCGCAGGTACGCGAGCGCGTCAAAGCAAGCCCGCAGGCTGGCGTGCCGAGGGCACCCTTCCACCGCCTGGCCCAGGCGATCATCGAGGACGCCCAGGACCTGCCGCTCGACGAAGCCTCCTACCTCTGGCCGGCGAACCTCGCGCAGCGCGACGCCATCCACGCGCTGAACCGGACGAGCCTCGCGGTCCGCCTCGTGCGCCACAGCGGGCTCTCCCGCTACCTCTCCGACGTGGCGTACGCCGCCCTCGCCTGCGATCTCGGCATGCTGCTGGTGCCCGAGGAACTGCGCCTGCGCGATCCTCTCAAGCCCGAGGAGTTCGAGAAGATCCACGGGCACGTACAGGCGGGACTGCGCTTCCTCGACGCCTCGGAGGGCTGGTCCGCCGTCACGCGCACGGCGGTCTCCCAGCACCACGAGCGGCTGGACGGCACCGGCTACCCGCAGGGGCTGAAGGGGAAGGAGATCCACCAGGTCGCGTCGCTCCTCGCCGTCTGCGACGTGTACACGGCGATGCTCCTGCCGCGGGTGGACCGGCCGGAGCTGTCGCCGGAGGAGGCCCTGGCGGAGGTCGTGGGTTCGGCGGGTGCCGAGCTCGACTTCGACCAGGTCTCCGCCTTCAACCGCCTGGTGCCGCCCTATCCGGTCGGCACCGAGGTCGAGCTCTCGACCGGCGAGCGGGCGGTCGTGCTGAGGGTGCCCTTGAACCTCAAGTCGCGGCCGGTCGTCCGGGTGTTCCAGGACCGCGACGGCAACCGGATCGACCCCTGGTCCGAGCTCGACCTCAGCGAGCGGGACCAGCAGACGACGACCGTGGTCCGCGTCATCGCATAGCCACCTTGTATGGAGGGACCGGACTTGGCCAAGATTCTCGTGGTCGACGACGCGATGTTCATGCGCAGCCGCCTGCGCGGACTGCTCGAAGGCGCGGGGCACGAGGTGACCGAGGCGCCGAACGGCAAGGAAGCCGTGGAGCGCTTTTCGGAGCTGCAACCGGATCTCGTGCTGATGGACGTGACGATGCCGGAGATGGACGGCCTCGAGGCGCTGAAGAAGATCCGCTCGACATCCCCCACCGCCAAGGTGATCATGTGCTCGGCGCTCGGCCAGCAGTCGATCGTGCTCGAGGCGATCAAGGCCGGCGCCAAGGACTTCATCGTCAAGCCCTTCCGCCCCGAGAAGGTGCTCGAGGCGGTCGGGCGGCAGATCCCGCAATGAGCGAGTCCGAGGGTGGGGCGAAGCTGTTGGGCGACGACGGGGAACTGCAATTCGTACTCTTCGAGATCGAGGGAGTCACCTACGGCGTCGAGGTCGAGCGCGTGCTCGAGATCGTCCTGCGGCCGGAGGTCAGCCGGGTCCCCTCCGCGGTGGACTGCGTCGAGGGCGTGATCAACCTGCGCGGCACCGTGCTGCCGGTCCTCGACCTGCGCCGGCGCTTTCGGCTCGGGGGCGATGCGGCGCGCGCGACCCACGTCGTGATCCTGCAGCTGCAGGGAGCCCTCGCGGGCATCTCCGTCGACGGCGTGTCGCAGGTGGTGCGCATCCCCGTCGCGGCGATCGAGCCGCCGCCTGCGGCGATCACGGGACCGCAGGTGCGCTACATCGAGGGGATCGCGAAACTGGCAGAGAAGCTCTGCGTGCTCCTCGACCTCGACCGGGCGTTCGATCCCGGGGAGATCGCGCTGACCGCCGGGGGTGATCAGGATGGCCGGTGACGGCGGCTGGACGCTGACGGACGACGACCGCCAGCTTTTTTTGGCCGAGGCGGAGGAGATGGTGCAGGCCCTCGAGGAGGGGGCGCTCGCACTCGAACGCGGCGGCGAGAACCCGGAGATGCTGCAGGCGATGTTCCGCGCGGCCCATACCCTCAAGGGCAACTCCGGCCTCGTCGGCGAGGCCGGGATCGCCGCGCACATGCACAACATGGAGGCGCTCCTCGACGACCTGCGCGGCGGGCGCGTCGCGGTGACGCCGGCGCTCGTGCAGCAGGTGCTCTCGGGCATCGACTCCCTGCGCGAGATGCTCGCGCAGTTCGCTCAGGGCGGATCGCCCGTCGAGGCGGCGCCCGTCGCGGCCACTGCCGCTCCGGCGGAGGCGCCGCTCGCCGCACAGCCTGCGCCGCTCGCGCCCGGGCAGGCCATGCCGCGCTACATCGTACACCTCGCCATCGACGCGGCGTGCCCGATGCCGGCAGTGCGCGTCTTCCAGGCCTACCAGGCGATCTCCCGCCTCGGCCCTCTGGAGCGCACCGACCCGCCGCAGGAGCACCTCGCGCAGTTCGAGGGGCGCAGCGCGACGGTCGTGCTGCGCCTGGGGCACCCCGAGGACGTCAAGGAGGCGCTCTCGGGCATCGACGAGATCCAGCTCGAGAGCGTGCAGGCGGAGTCCGTCGCGTCGCCGGCGGCGACCGCGGGACAAGCGGGGCAGGCCGGCCCGCAGGCGGCAGAGGCCGAGCGAGAGGCAGCGGCTCAGACGGTGCGCGTGCGCGTCGAGCTCCTCGACCACCTGATGAACCTCGTCGGAGAACTCGTGCTGGACCGCACGCGGATCGCCGACCTCGTCTCCCGGCTCGACGGCGGCAAGGACCAGGAGAGCGAGGAGCTGCGCCAGGAACTCTCGCGCTCGTCGTTGCACCTCGGGCGCGTCACGCTCGACCTGCAGGAGACGATCATGAAGGCCCGCATGCTGCCGATTGAGCACCTCTTCCGCCGCTTCCCGCGCCTCGTTCGCGACCTCGGCGCGAAGTCGGGCAAGCGCGTCCAGCTCGAGATCTACGGCCAGGACACGGAGCTTGACCGCATGGTCATGGACGAGCTCGGCGACCCCCTGACGCACATCCTGCGCAACGCCGTCGACCACGGCATCGAGTCGCCCGAGAAGCGCCTTGCGGCAGGCAAGCCGGAGCAGGGGCGGATCATCCTGCGCGCCGCCACCGAGGAGGGGTACGTCGTCGTCGACGTGGCGGACGACGGCGGCGGGATCGACGCCGAAGCGGTGAAGCGCACGGCGATCTCCCGCGGCGTCTTGACGCCCGAGCAGGCGGAGCGCCTCTCGATGCACGAGGCGCAGGAGCTGCTCTTCGCGCCCGGCTTCTCGACGTCGGAGGAGGTCACCGAGATCTCCGGCCGGGGCGTCGGGCTCGATGCGGTGCGCGCCTCCCTCGAGCGGCTCTCGGGCGTCGTCGACCTGAGCACCGAGCCCGGCCAAGGCACGACCTTCCGCCTGCGCATCCCGCTCACGCTCGCGATCATGCGCGCGCTGATGGTCCGCACCGGAGACGCGATCTACGCGCT
>DAHVRS010000313.1 GCA_027322375.1 Brachybacterium sp.
TATCTTCGGCACCGGGTCTCAAGGCGCCGAGGCCGAAGGTTCCCTTAGGTTACCCCCGGTGACGGCTCCGCCCAAGCCGACATCCACCACAGTAACGAACGCCACTTCGGCTGCCCCTTCGACCGTCCTGTCTGCGGCCGACGGGGCTGCTCCCCGTCGGCCGAGGCGTCCGCCTCAGCGCATCGATTCGGCCTCGTCGAAGGCCTCGTCCACCTCCGCCGGATCCATCCTCCTACGACCCACCGCGAACCACAGCACGGTCGCCAGCAGCACCGCGGGCACACCCACCATCGCGGCGATCTGCATGCTCTCGCGCACGAAGACGGTGGCAAACACGGCCAGCAGCCCCACGATGCCGATCACCGCGGAGACGACCCCACCGGGCATGCGGAAGGTCGCGCCCTCGATACGGGAACGGCGGAAGGCGATGTAGGTGATGAGGATGAGCAGCCACACGGCGACCACCGCGAACACGACCAGGCTCATCATGTAGCCGAACACCCCGCCGACACCGCTGAGCGCCAGGCCCGCCGCGACGACGATCCCGAGGGTGCTCGCGGCGATCCCCACCACGGGCACGCCACGCGCGGTGGTCCGCTTGGCGGCGCGCGGGGCGAGGCGGTCCGAGGCGAGGGAGTGCAGGATGCGGCTGCCGGCGTAGAGGTTCGCGTTCGCGGCGGAGAGCGCCGCGATGAGCACGATGAGGTTCGTCAGCGACGCGGCGCCGGGGATCCCGATCCGGTCGAAGACCGTCACGAACGGGGAGGTCGCGACGTCCTGCCCGGTCGAGGCCGCCTCGCGCCACGGGACGAGGGCGAGCACGATGCCGATCGAGAGCACGTAGAAGAACGCCAGGCGCACGATCGTGGTGCGGGCGGCGGTGCGGATCGACTTCGCCGGATCCTTCGCCTCTGCGGCCGTGATCGAGAGCAGCTCGATCCCGCCGAAGGAGAACATCACCACCGACAGTGCGACCCATACGGAGGTCCAGCCCATCGGCAGGAAGCCGCCGTCGGCCGCGAGCTCGGTGAGCCCGGGCGCGCCCTGCGCGGGCGGGCCGATGAACACCAGGAACGCGCCGATGAGGATGAACACCAGCACAGCGATGACCTTTATCGAGCTCAGCGCGAACTCGATCACGCCGAAGGAGCCGACGCTGGCGAGGTTGATACCCACGATGATCGCCGCGAACAGCACGATCCCCATCCACACCTCGACGTCCGGGAACCAGTACGCGAGATAGGTCGCGCAGGCCACGAGCTCGGTCCCGGTCACGGCGACGGTGACGAACCAGTACAGCCAGCGGCTGAGGAAGCCCCAATAGGGCGAGAGGTAGCGGGCGGCGAGGGTGCCGAAGCCGCCGCGGACGGGGTGGCGGGAGGCCATCTCGCCCATCGCGAGCGCGATCGTCGCGGCGATGATCGCGCCGATCCCGAAGGAGAGGATCGCGCCGGGGCCGGCATAGCCGATCGCCTCGCCGGAGCCGAGGAAGAGCCCGGTCCCGAGCGCGGAGCCCATGGCGATCATCGCCATCTGGCCGTGCCCGAGAGAGCGGGCGAGGTGCCCGTCCGAGCGCTGGGCGGGGGTGGTCTTGAGGGTGGTCACCCGACGAGGGTAGCGGGGACGCGGCGGCCCTGGGACCTCCACCGAGACCTGCCCCACGCCGAGACGTGGCCTCCTGCTCCTACGAGCGTCCGACAGGAGCAGAACGCCACGTCTCGATCGTCTCAGGCCGTGCGCATGAGGCGTTCCGCCCCACGTCTCGATCGCCTCGGGCCACGTCCGACGGCGGCAGGGACGGGGTGCGGGGCGGGGGGCGCCTCAGGCCACGCCGCGGACGCGGTCGATCGCGTCCTTGGCCTCCTTGAGCCCGGCACCGGTGTGCGTGCGGTAGCACTTGATCGCCTCGATGACCTTCCCCTCCGCGACAAGGCGGCGGCACTCCTCAGGGACGACGGGAGTACCTGTGTCCTCGCGCAGCTGGTCGAGCTCTGCGGCGTCGATCCCCGCGCGCTCGGCGAGGAGGCCCACAAGGCCCTCCAGCCGGGCGTTCTGCGCCTGGAGGTGCTCGATCTGGATCTGCTGAATCCTGGTGCGTCCGAACATGCCCTCAACCTAGCCGTCCGCCCACACCACGCCCCTCCGACGAAGGTCGCCCGCCCCGCTGACCATCCGCCCGCGCACCATCCGCCCCGAGAACGCAGCAGCGCCCCGCACCATGACGGTGCGGAGCGCTGCGGGAGAACTCCCTCCGGGATTGTCAGCTTCTGAGCCGGATCCGCGGGCGGAACGGTTCAGAACCTGACGATCGCGGGGATCGGCTCACTCAGGCCTTGGCCGAGCCCTTCGCGGCGACGACCTGCACGAGCAGGTTCGCGAAGATCTCGTCGTGCAGGCGCACGGTGGCCTTGTGCTCGCCGAGCGAGCGGATCGGGGTCGCGAACTCGACGGTGCGACGGTCGATGTCCTTGTCGAACATCGCCTTGACGCCCTCGGCGACCTCCTTGGAGGAGACCGCACCGAAGAGGCGGCCGTTCTCGCCAGCGCGCTCCGCGATGACGACGGGCTTCGACTCGAGCGCGGCCTTCAGAGCCTGCGCCTCCTCGATGTTCGCGATGGCGCGCTTGCCGCGGGCCGCACGGATCTGGTCGAGCTGACGCTGACCGCCCTTGGTCCACGGGGTCGCGAGACCGCGGGGCAGGAGGAAGTTACGGGCGTAGCCGTCCTTGACGTCAACGACATCGCCGGCGGTGCCGAGGCCCGTGACCTCGTTGGTGAGGATGAGCTTGGTGGTCATGTCTGTGCCTTCCTCGCTCAGCGACCGGAGGTCGAGTAGGGCAGGAGGGCGATCTCGCGGGCGTTCTTCACGGCCTTCGCGATCTTGCGCTGCTCCTGGACGGAGACGCCGGTGACCCGACGGGCGCGGATCTTTCCGCGGTCGGAGATGAACTTGCGCAGCAGCGCGGCGTCCTTGTAGTCGACGGTCTCGAGACCGGCGGCCTTCAGCGGGTTCTGCTTCTTCTTCGGCTTGCGAAGAACAGGCTTAGCCATCGTGGTGCTCCTTCTTTCTGAGGGGAGCCCGGGCATGGACCCGGGATGGGGTGTATCTAGTGGTACGTGATCGCTCTAGCGATCAGAAGGGCGGGTCGTCGTAGCCGCCCTGGTTGCCTCCGCCGGCCCACGGGTCCGCAGCGGGCGCGCCCTGCGGAGCGCCGCCGTAGCCGCCGCCCTGCGGGGCACCGCCGTAACCTCCCTGCTGGCCGCCGCCCTGGGGGGCGCCGCCGCCGAAGCCACGGCCGCCACCACCGCCGCCGCGCTGGACCCTTGTGGCCTTCGCGGTGGCGTAGCGGAGCGAGGGGCCGATCTCGTCGACGTCCAGCTCGATGGTGGTGCGGTTCTGGCCCTCACGGTCGGTGAAGGAGCGCTGCTTGAGACGGCCCTGCGCGACGACGCGGGAGCCCTTCTCGAGCGACTCCGC
Organism: Brachybacterium sp.; assembly: GCA_027322375.1. Taxonomy (GTDB): domain Bacteria; phylum Actinomycetota; class Actinomycetes; order Actinomycetales; family Dermabacteraceae; genus Brachybacterium. Next base: position 3,479 of record DAHVRS010000313.1, read on the forward strand.
CACGTTCTCGGCGGCATCGCGCCAGATGGAGCAGCGGAGGAACAGGGCCTCGCCGTCCTTCCACTCATTCGCCTGACGGTCGAACGTGCGGGGGGTCGACGCGATGGTGAACGACGCGACAGCGACGCCGGACTGCGTGAAACGCAGCTCCGGGTCGGCGGTCAGGTTGCCGATCACCGTGATGACGGTGTCATTCGCCATGGGTGCTCCTCTGCTCCGGTGCGGGGTGGGGTGGTGCGGGGGTCAGTGACTGCAGGTCACTTGGCGTCGAGACGCATGACCTTCGTGCGAATGACGGACTCGTTCAGGCCGAGCTGACGGTCCAGCTCCTGCGAGGTGGAGGCCTTCGCGGTGAAGTTCAGGACGATGTAGATGCCCTCGGACTTCTTGTCGATCTCGTAGGCGAACTTCCGCTTGCCCCAGACGTCGACGTTGTCGATGGTGCCGCCCTCGGTCGGGATGACCTGGACGAGCTTCTCGAAGGTTCCGGTGACGGTCCGCTCATCGACGGACGGGTCGAGGATCACGACCATTTCGTACTTGCGCATGTTCTGGTACCCACCTCCTGTGGTCTCTGCGGCCACGGTCTTTCCGTGGCAGGAGGGTTCATGCCATCCGCACGGGCATCGGCGATGCACGTCACGGACCGGCCCAGCCTACCGGTGGGTCCCCTCGGGGGCCAGGGGACCTCGGGACGTGCGCGGGGGATCACAGCGGCCGACGGGTCGGCGGCCCACCGGCGGGCGGTCGGCCGTTCAGCCGACGAGCGGGTGCGCCGCCCGTCGGCCCCGGAGGTCCGCCGCCCGAGTGCGCGCGGCTCAGTCGCGTCGGCCCATGGCGCGCTTGGCGCGGGCGTACCAGCCGGAGACGGCGCGCGCCCCGGGGATCCCGCCGCCGGCGACGGCGCCCGCGGTGCGGCCGTGGAGCCGGGTGCCGCAGCGATCGCAGAGCTTCCGGCCGGTGATCGAGGTGTGTCCGCGGCCGCGGATCTTCCGCCTGCACTGTTCACAACGCATGGCTCCGATCGTGCCATCTGTGCTGTGCTCCGTGCGCTCGCTGGTGGAACCGCGCAGTGCAGGAACGGGGCCAGGCCTCTCGGCCCGACCCCGTTCTCACTCCCGACCCGCCTCGAGGATCAGCCGCCGCCGCCTCGTCCGGGTGCGCTGCCGCTCTTGCCGGACTGGGTGCCGCCGGCCTCGGTGTCCCCCTCTACGGGCTGGTCAGCATCGTCCCCGCCGCCATTACCGTTGCCGTTGTCCTTCTCGGTCGGCTTCTCGGTCGGCTTCTCGACGGGCTCCGTGGCCTTCTCGCTCGGCTCCTCAGACGGCTCCTCGCTGGGCTCCTCGGAGGGCTCTTCCGACGGTTCCTCGCTCGGCTCCTCGGAGGGCTCCTCCGACGGTTCCTCGCTCGGCTCCTCAGACGGCTCCTCCGAGGGCTCCTCGGTGGGCTGCGGAGCCTGCGTGGTCGTCGGGTCCGGGCTGGGCGGCGGCGTGTAGCTGCGCGAGCGGTCCTCGTTGTCCAGCGTCACCTCGGAGGGGAAGTCGAGATACTCCTCGCCCTCCAGCGAGGCGGACATGATGTCCCCCCAGATGTCCGTCGGGTACGAGCCGCCGGTGATGTTCTGGACGTCGCCGAAGGAGGTCAGGGTCTGCTCGGAGCCGTCCTCACCGGGCTGGAACATGCCCACCGCGGTCACGAGCTGCGGGGTGAAGCCCACGAACCAGGCCGAGCGGAACTTCTCCGAGGTGCCGGTCTTGCCGGCCACGGGGCGGCCGTCCATGACGCCCTGCAGCGAGCGGGCGGAGCCCTCGGTGGGCGGGCCCTGGAGCGCGACGGTCGCGTTGGTCGCGACGTCTTCGTCCATGGCCCGAGTCTCCTTGTCCTCGTGCTCGAAGCGGGTGGAGCCGTCGGGCCGGGTCACGGACTCGACGATGTAGGAGTCGTGGTGCACGCCGCCGGAGGCGATGGTCGCGTAGACCTCGGCCATCTCGAGAACGGTCGGGGAGGCTGAGCCGAGCACGTTCGAGGCGTCGGAGGTCAGGCCCGGGGTCTCCTCGGGCAGGCCCAGCTTCACCGCGGTGTCGCGGGTGCGCTCAGGACCGATCTCGATGTTCGCCTCGGCGTAGGCGGTGTTGATCGAGTTGGTGGTCGCCTTGGCGAGCGTGACCCGGCCGTAGTCGATGTTGTTTAAGTTGTTGACCTCCCAGCCGCCGCGGAAGGTCTTCGGCGAGTTGCCGTCCCAGCGGGAATCCAGCGGGTAGCCGTCCTCGAGCGCGGCGATCAGGGTGAAGGTCTTGAAGATCGTCCCGGCCTGCATGCGGGACTGGGTCGCGTCGTTCTGCGCCTGGGAGACGTAGTCCGGTCCGCCGTACATGCCGCGGATCGCGCCGGTGGAGGGGTCCAGGGTCACGGTGCCCACGCGGTTGTTGTCCGGGCGGGAATCGGGCAGGTTCTCGACGGCCTCGACCGTGCTCTCCTGCACCTTCGGGTCGATCGTGGAGACGATGGTGAAGCCGCCGGTGTTGATCTCGTCCTCGGTGAAGCCCTGCGCGAGCAGCTCCTTGCGGACCTGCGAGAGCAGGTAGCCCTTGGTGCCGCCGAGGGAGTTCTCGGACTTCGGGTCGATGGTCTCGGGGAACTCGATCGCGTCCGCCTCGGCAGGGGTCATCTGCCCCTGGCCGACCTGGCGGGTGATCACGCGGTCCCAGAGCTGGACGGCCTTCTCGGGGTTGTTCGCGGGGTCGTAGGCGGAGGGGCCGGGGATCACGGCGACCAGCAGCGCGGCCTCCGCCTCGGTGAGGTCCTTCGCGTCCTTGCCGAAGTAGGCCTGAGAGGCCTCCTGCACGCCGTAGGCGCCGCGACCGAAGTAGATGGTGTTGAGGTAGCGGGAGAGGATCTCGTCCTTGCTCAGCTCCTGGTCGATCTTCAGCGCCATCACGGCCTCCTTCGCCTTGCCGACGTAGGAGGTCTCAGTGCCCGTGTAGTAGCGCTCGACGTACTGCATGGTGATGGTCGAGCCGCCCTGACGGGCGCCGCCGCTCAGGTTGTTGACCAGTGCGCGGATGATGCCTCGCGGGGAGACGCCGCGGTTCTCGTAGAAGGTCGAGTCCTCGCTCGCCACGACCGCCTGCTTGATCGAGTCGGGGATCTCGTCGGCCGGGAGCTCGGTGCGGTTGATCTCGCTGAACTGGCCCATCTCGGTCTTGCCATCGGCGTAGTAGACGCGGGAGGTCTGGGCGAGCGCGAAGTCCGAGGGCTCGGGCACCTCGGTGGAGTTGTAGATCCACGCGGCGAAGCCGAGGCCGGCGAGGACCATGAGCGCCATCGCGCCCACGATCATGCGCAGCGAGGGGATCCAGCGCCACGGGTTCTTCGCCCCGGCGCGGGGATAGTTCAGGAAGTTCGTCGCCGCGACCTTCGTGCCGCGGCCACGGCCGGCCGCGGCGGTCGAGCGACCCGCATGGCGGGCGCCGACGGAGGTGCGGCTGGTGGGCGGCTTGGGGGCACCGGCGCGGCTGGCAGCGGGCTTCGCGGCGCCGGACCTCGAGGCACTGGTCTTCGCAGTGCCGGACCTCGCCGCGCCGGCCGACGCCGCGGTGCGGCCGGTGCGGCTGGTGCCCTTGCTCCCGTCCCGAGACGACTTCGCGGAGGACTTCCCTGCCGGCTTGGCTGCGGGCTTGCCGGAGGAGGTGCGGCGCACGCCAGCAGCGCGGCGCGCACCGGAGCCCGTCGACTTCTTCGACGGGCCGCGGGACGAGCGTCGGGATTCGCTCATGACATCTCCTGGTCCTGCGAGGGACGGACGGGCCCGGGCACAGCGGTGCCCAGCTCCTCAGTATGACCACGTGCCCCTGCACGGCGGAATGCCCCGGCGGCGAAGCACACAGGGTGTCCACGAGCTGTGCGGCGCCGCTCACACCGGGTGCACGGACCGTCACCGGACCCTCACATCGTCCAGCGCAGACCCATTGCGCCGTCCCCGATTCATGCCCTCGGCGCGGGCACAGCCAGGGATCGAACAGGGCACGCACAGGGCTCCGCCGCAGGCAGGAGCCCTGCTCAGGACGAGCTGCGGGCCTCCCACCAGGCGCGCAGCTCCGCCTCGGCGCGCTCCTCGCCGAGCGGTCCATGCTCCATCCGCAGCTCGAGCAGGTGCTTGTACGCCTCGCCCACCTCCCGACCGGGCGGCAGGTCCAGCAGCTCCATGATCCGGTTCCCGTCGAGATCGGGGCGGATCCGGCCGATCTCCTCCTGCTCCGCGAGCTTGTCGATGCGCTCCTCGAGCTCGTCGTAGGCGCGGGAGAGGGCACGGGCCTTGCGCTTGTTGCGGGTGGTGACGTCCGCGCGGGTGAGGCGGTGGAGGTGCTGGAGCAGGTCCCCGGCATCGGTGACATAGCGGCGCACGGCCGAGTCCGACCAGGGTGAGTCGACATAGCCGTGGAAGCGCAGGTGCAGCTCGACCAGGCGCGCGACCTTCTTCGTCGTGTCCTTGTCGAAGGTCAGGGCCTTCATCCGCTTCGCGGTCATGCGCGCGCCCACGGTCTCGTGGAAGCGGAAGGTGACCACGCCGCCCTCCTCGAAGCGGCGCGTGGCGGGCTTGCCCACGTCGTGCATGAGCGCGGCCAGGCGCAGCACGAGGTCGGGCTTCTCGCAGGGCCCACCGGACCCGGTCGGGGATTCGAGGTCGATCGCCTGGTCGAGCACGGTGAGGGAGTGCCCGTAGACGTACTTGTGACGGTGGTGCTCGTCGATCTCGAGCTGCAGGGCGGGCAGCTCGGGCAGGACGTGCACGGCGAGCCCCAGCTCCGTCATCATCTCGAGGCCGCCGCGGGGGTCGGCGCCGAGCATGAGCTTGACCAGCTCCTCCCGCACCCGCTCCGCGGAGACGATCGTGATCCGCTCGGCGAGCTGCTCGATCGCGTCGGCCGTGGCGTCCTCGATGCGGAAGCCGAGCTGGGAGACGAAACGGACCGCGCGCATCATGCGCAGCGGATCGTCGGTGAAGGACTGCGCGGGCGCGACCGGGGTGCGCAGCACGGTGCGGGCGAGGTCCGCGAGTCCGTCGAAGGGGTCCACGAGCTCGAGGGAGGGCAGGCGCACCGCCATCGCGTTGACGGTGAAGTCGCGCCGGGAGAGGTCGCCCTCGAGGGTGTCGCCGTACTCGACCTGCGGCTTGCGGCTGCTGGGGTCGTAGGACTCGGTGCGATAGGTGGTGATCTCGACCTTGACCCCATGGCGCATCCCGCCGAGGGTGCCGAAGTCGCGGCCCATGTCCCAGATCGCGCCGTCCTTCGTCCAGGCGCGGAGGATCTCCTCGGTCTGCTCGGGGCGGGCAGAGGTGGTGAAGTCGAGGTCGGAGCTCGAGCGTCCCAGCACCGCGTCGCGCACCGGTCCGCCCACGAGTGCGAGCTCGTGTCCGGCCGCTTCGAACTGGCGTCCCAGCTCGTGGATCTCCTCGGGGAGGGCCTGGAACATGGAGGCCGCGCGGGTGCGGGCGGTGGAGAGGCGCTCGGCGGTCTCGTCTGCGGAGTCGTTCACGGGCGGTCCTGTTCTAGAAACGGGGTGTGGAGGTGTCGTGCCCCCTCAGCGCCTCTACGGTAGCGGCCGCATACAGTGTCACCATGCCGTTGTCCCCGCCGTCCGTGCGCCCGGTGCTCGCGGCGCTGCTGACGGTGCTGCTCCTCGCGTCATCAGTGCTGGTGAGCGGCTCAGCGACCCTGCTGCCGGGTGCCCTCGCGGCGCCCGCACCGCAGCCGGGCGCGCCCGCGGACGCGCCGCTGACCATGGATCTCGTCTCCCTGGCCCCCACCTCCCTCGCCCCCGGCGGGACGTTCGAGGCGGAGGTCGAGGTGACCAACACCTCCTCGGAGCCGTTGCCTGCACTCGCTCTCGAGCTGCGCACTCGCACCGCGCGCGTCACCGACCGCGGTGTGATCGCGAACTGGCAGGCGGACACCTCCCCGGAGACCACCGGCGCGCCCCTGACCACCTCCGCCGAGCACGAGCAGCTCGCCCCGGGCGAGTCCGTGGTGCTCACGGTGCGGGTGGACGCGGACGAGCTCGGGTACTCCGAGGAGTCCTATTACTGGGGGACGCGCCGGATCGCTCTCACCGTCACCTCCGACGGGGAGGCTCTCGCCGCGCTGCGCACCTTCGTGGTGTGGCGGCCGGAGGACGCCGAGGACACGATCACCCAGTCCGTGCTGCTGCCGGTCACGGCGGAGGATCCCGCCGCCGTGGTCGCCGACCCGGAAGCCCGCGCCGCCTCCCTCGAAAAGGGGCAGCTCGCCACAGTGAAGGCCCTCGCCCCGCGCGGTGACGTGGACTGGTGGCTGGATCTCTCGCTGCTGGACCCGCCGCGCCTGCCCGTCGACGAGGAGCCCGCGCAGGAGGGGGACGAGTCCGCCTCGCCCACACCCGCCCCGGTGCGCACCTACACCGAGGACCCCGCGTCCGTCGAGCTCGCGGACCTGCTCGACGAGACCGTCGGCGAGCGGACCGTGCTCGCGATGCCCTATGCCGGCGCGGACAGGGTGAGCCTGGACGCCGCGGGCACCGACGTCCTCACCGCCGCGGTGCGCGCGCGGGGCGATGTGGTCTGGGACGAGCGCGGGATCATCCCGCGCGCCGAGGCGCAGCGCGTGGACGGTGCCGGGGCGGAGGCGGATGCGCTCGAGGCGCTGCTCGCCGCCGGTGTCACCACCGCGATCGTGCCCTCCTCCTCCCTGCGCGCGGACCCGAACTCCGCGGTGACGCCCAGCTCGATCGGCTCCTACCGCTCCGCCTCGCAGGACGGCGCGACCCTGGACCTGCTGGCCCCGGACGAGGTGCTCTCCTCGCAGTTCTCTCTTCTCACGGCCGACGGCGATACCGAGCTGACGCGGCAGCGGCTCCTCGCCGAGACCGCGACGATCGCCTCCGAGTACGCGACCGCGCCCCGGCACCTGCTGATCATGCCCGCGGACCAGGCGGCGCTGGACCCGTCGGCCGCGAGCGCGGTGCTGGACGCCTTCGCCGATGCCCCCTGGATCCAGGCGGGGCGCACGAGCGCGCTGCTGGACGCCGCGGACGCCTGGACCGCGGATCCGCGCAGCGAGGACGGTGCGCTGTACGCGATCGGGCCCGTCGACGCGGGCGGTGTGCGCCCCGGCACCACCGCGGCCGACAGCACCTGGGCCCCGCTCGCGCAGTCCGAGGCGCCTGGCCCGCTCGATGCAGAGGTGCTGGGCCGCCTGCAGGACTCGTGGGAGGACGTGGACGTGCTCGCCGCCGCGATGGAGGACGACGCCCCGCTGGACGCGCCGCGACTCGAGATCCTCGCGGCGACGGGCGAGCGCTGGCGCACCTCGCCGGAGATCCCCGCCGCGCGCGCCGACGAGGCCGCGGCGTCCGCCGCCGAGCTGCGCGGCCGCATCGAGGTGGTCCCCGCCTCCGGCTACA